>NZ_PIOG01000163.1:0-2673 GCF_002810545.1 Klebsiella sp. A-Nf5
GGAGACCACCCACGCCGGATGGATCTGATGGATCAACTGACACAGGGCCTGGGTCTCCCGCTCCGAACCCGGCTGCTCGCCGGTCAACAGCACCACGTCGCGCTCCTCTGCCGCGCTGTTCCAGCGATAAACCGTTTCCCCTTGTCGCCAGTTAGCGGCTGGAAAGTTACGGTTGAGGTCAACCCCGCGGGCATTGGCACGCAGCCCGAGCTGACAGCCGTCAGGATTGACCGTTAGCACCACGTGGTGACGGCGCAGCTCGGGTTTCAGGGTGCGCAGGGCGCAGGAGAGGGTCACAATCGACGAATTTTCATCACCGTGGGTGCCGGCAATAATCAGGCCACTGCGACTGTCGGCCTGCGGTGCAGGAAACCACAGCAACGGCGCGCCCAGTTCCGAGCTGCCGTACTGCCGGGTTCCCGGCGGAAAGTCGCCGCGCTGCGGACGAGGACGTGAAATAGACATAGGGCTTCCTGTGTGTCGTTATTATTCAGTGTTGGCGAAAAGCGTGTCGTGATCAAACCCATTCCCTGAGGCGTGAAATCCGACGACACATCAATTTTCTATCATATGTCGTTTGCAATTTCAGGTGATGAAACAAATAATTATCGCTCTGTTGGCGGTATTTTTTTCATTTTAAAGGGGATCTTATGAAGTATCCTGTCGCTTTGACATGCGGCGCGCTGTGGTTAGCCAGCGTATCTTCTTTAGCCTGGGCGGCGGACGTACCGCCGGGTACGGTACTGGCTGAAAAACAGCTGTTAGTACGCCATATCAAAGATGAACCCGCCTCGTTAGATCCCGCCAAAGCGGTGGGCCTGCCGGAAATCCAGGTGATCCGCGATCTGTTTGAAGGTTTAGTCAATCAGGATGCGAAAGGCAACCTGGTTCCTGGCGTGGCGACCCGCTGGCAGAGCAACGATAACCGCGTCTGGACCTTTACCCTGCGCGATGACGCGCGCTGGTCCGACGGCACGCCGGTTACCGCCGAGGATTTCGTTTATAGCTGGCAGCGTCTGGTGGATCCGAAAACCACTTCGCCGTTCGCCTGGTTCGCGGCGCTGGCGGGGATCGCTAACGCGCAGAACATCATCGACGGCAAAGCCGCGCCGGAGACCCTGGGGGTCACCGCCGTCGATGCCCACACCCTGCGGGTACAGCTGGATAAACCACTGCCGTGGTTCAGCAACCTGACCGCCAGCTTTGCCTTCTACCCGGTACAAAAGGCGAATGTCGACAGCGGCGCGAACTGGACGCGGCCTGGCAGCCTGGTGGGCAACGGCGCCTATGTTCTGAAAGACCGCGTCGTGAATGAAAAGCTGGTGCTGGTGCCGAACACGCACTACTGGGATAACGCCAAAACGGTGATCAAGCAGGTCACCTTTGTGCCGATCAACCAGGAGTCTGCCGCCACCAAGCGCTATCTCGCCGGCGATATCGATATCACCGAATCTTTCCCGAAAAATATGTATCAGAAGCTGCTGAAGGATATTCCGGGGCAGGTTTATACCCCGCCGCAGCTGGGCACTTACTATTACGCCTTTAATACCCAAAAGGGGCCGACGGCGGACGAGCGGGTGCGACTGGCGCTGAGTATGACCATCGATCGCCGGGTGATGGCGGAGAAAGTGCTGGGAACCGGGGAAAAACCGGCCTGGCGCTTCACGCCGGACGTGACGGCGGGCTTCACCCCCCAGCCGTCACAGTTTGAGAGCATGAGTCAGGCCGAGCTTAACGCCCAGGCGAAAGCCCTGCTGGCTGCCGCCGGCTACGGCCCGAATCGTCCGCTGAAGCTGACGCTGCTGTATAACACCTCTGAGAACCATCAGAAGATTGCCATCGCGGTGGCGTCGATGTGGAAGAAAAACCTCGGCGTGGAGGTGAAACTGCAGAACCAGGAGTGGAAAACCTATATCGACAGCCGTAACACCGGCAATTTCGACGTGATCCGCGCCTCGTGGGTGGGGGATTACAACGAGCCGTCCACCTTCCTGTCGCTACTGACCTCCACCCACAGCGGAAATATCTCCCGCTTTAACGATCCGGCGTACGACAAAATCCTCGCCCAGGCGGCGGTGGAGAATTCGGCCAAAGCGCGTAACGACGATTACAACGCGGCGGAGAAGATCATTATGGTCAAAGCGCCGATTGCGCCGATCTACCAGTACACTAACGGCCGGCTGATTAAGCCGTGGCTGAAAGGCTACCCGATCACCAACCCGGAAGATGTGGCCTACAGTCGTACCATGTATATCGTGAAGCACTAACCGGTACTGGCCTCCTGTTAATAACGCAAGGTAACCACGGATAAACCCAGAGCTGGCGCGGCTTAAAGCGCCAGTCTCTCTTTCTGACCATCTCCCGCCACAGCAGAAAGCATCACTTTTCTGACGGTATTTTTGACGTATTCAACAAAAAGCGGTTGCGGTAAATTGCGTATAATACCGTCAGCCAGGTGTTTTATCGACGGTATCGTAAACACCGGAGGATACCGTCATACTGACTGATGTCGAGCTTAAGTGTCTGAAATAAAATGATAAAAGTTATAAAATTTCTGACCGTGATAGCCTGTATGTTTTGTTCTCTCCCGCTGGTTCTGTTTCATTTCGCTATGACTACCGCATCAATAATCGGCGTGAGACCCTGACTCTTGGACGTTTTGGCGTGGGAGGG
>NZ_PIOG01000246.1:0-1073 GCF_002810545.1 Klebsiella sp. A-Nf5
TGATGTTAGCGATTATTGCCATCCTCGGACCAGGACTGAGCAGCTTTTATATTGCGATGGCGATAGTGGGCTGGGTTTCCTACGCTCGGCTGGTGCGCGCTCAGGTACTGACGCTGAAACAGCGAGATTTTATTCTGGCGGCCCGCAGTCTGGGCTATGGACACCTGCGCATTTTGTTCCGCCATTTGCTGCCGAACGCATTAACTGGCGCGATCGTTTTTTCGATGTCCGACTGCGTACTGGTACTGCTTAACGGGGCCTCGGTGAGCTATCTCGGGCTCGGCGTGCAGCCACCAACCGCGGAATGGGGCGTGATGGTTGCCGAAGGGCAGAGCTTTATCACCACTGCGTGGTGGATAACGACCTTTCCGGGGATCGCCATTGTGTTGTTGGCAATGGGGTTCAGCCTGCTGGCCGATGGGTTGGGGGATAAGTTAGGGGAGCGCGTATGAGTTTGTTGACGGTGAATCACCTGACAGTCACGCGTGGTGAAGATATCGCGCTGGTAGATAACGTCTCATTAAGTCTGGAAGCTGGTGAGATGCTCGGGCTGGTCGGTGAGAGCGGGTCGGGAAAAACCGTAACCTGCCGGGCGCTGATGCGCCTGTTGCCGGGGGCTGGACTGCGGATTACTGGCGGCGAAGTTTTGCTGGGAGGGCGCGATATTTTGTCCCTCAGTGAAGGGCAAATGTCGGCGGTGCGCGGACGGGAAATCGGCATGATTTTCCAGAACCCCTCCAGCCATTTGAATCCAGTGATGACTATAGGGGAACAGATCGCAGAAAGTCGCCGCCTTCATTTTGGCGCTAACCGTCGTCAGGCACGAGAGGATGCGCTGGCGCTGCTACGACAAGTGGGGATCCCTGACCCGCAGAATCGGCTCAATAACTATCCACATGAATTTTCCGGTGGCATGCGTCAGCGGGCGATGATTGCCGTCGCCCTCGCACCGGAGCCCACGCTGTTGATTGCCGATGAACCGACGACCGCGCTGGACGTGACCGTGCAGATGCAGATTTTACGCCTGCTGAGTGACCTGCGCGCTGAGCTGGGGCTGGCGGTCATTATGATCA
>NZ_PIOG01000287.1:0-1057 GCF_002810545.1 Klebsiella sp. A-Nf5
TGAGCTGTTAAGCCTGTGGAACGCGTCCGGTCATTATGCCGATGCCGCCGCGATTCTGGATACGCGCGTATTCCATCCCTGGGAAGGGGGAGAAGGGAAAATTACCGGCCAGTATTTGCTGAATCAGCTTCATCGGGCTTTGCAGTTCATCGAACGTCAGGCGTTTAAGCCAGCCACGCTCTGTCTGAAAACAGCATTACGCTATCCCGATAACCTGGGGGAGGGACGACTGCCCGGGCAAACGGACAACGATATCTGGTGTTTGCTGGGCTATTGCGCTGAACAGACGGGGGATGCGCCGCAGGCAGCCGAATATTACCAGCTTGCCCTGCAAGGTGGCTCAACGCTGGACGCCGGGCGTTACTACAACGATCAGCCCGCAGATTACCTTTTCTGGCAGGGCATAGCGCTGCGTAAGCGCGGTAACCCGACTCAGGCCGAGCGGCACTTCCGCCATTTTATCGAGTGGGCTGGGCAGCATCGGGATGACGTTCCGCAAGCCGATTTTTTTGCCGTCTCTCTTCCGGACCTGGTGGTTCTCGACGTATCAGCGCAGCAACGACATCTGCAGCACTGTTTGTTTATTGAAGCGCTGGGACATCTGGGGCTGGGTCATTTATCTGCCTGCCAGCAGGCGATGCAGCAGCTTCTGCAAATGAACCCGGCTCATGATAAGGCGCATCTGATTCGCCACGCCCTGCAAAGCGGCATCTTTTCCTGAATCTGAAAGTGGCGGGCCAGGCCCGCCTGAACCCTACTGTTCCCTACGTTTCCCTTATAGAGGAATCATTATGAATAACGCGCAGACACACCTGAAAATGGGCTACGTCTGGACTATTTGTCTGGTCGCCGCCTGCGGTGGTTTACTGTTTGGCTATGACTGGGTGGTGATTGGCGGCGCTAAGCCATTTTATGAAGCCTGGTTTTCAATTACGGATCCGGCGCAGTCCGGCTGGGCGATGAGCTCGGCGCTGTTGGGCTGCATTTTCGGCGCATTAATTTCGGGATGGTGCGCCGATAAACTGGGGCGCAAACTGCCATTAATTCTTTCCGCTGT
>NZ_PIOG01000061.1:0-1052 GCF_002810545.1 Klebsiella sp. A-Nf5
GGTAAAACTATCAATCAGAAGAACCTTTCCGAGCTCCGATGTTTCGCCTGTTAGATTAATCATGCCTCTGCCTGACTCAGAGGGACCCATTTTGTGTATACAGTCTAGGTAAATTTCCCCTGACTCACTTATCTCTAACGCTCCAGCTAGGTTATATGTCTCACTATCACCGATTGAGAATACACCTTGAGTTATGATCTTTTCCTCTAACCTCATTTTCTAATCCCTCTCTTTTTGGCACTAAACAACCTGTATCAGATATCAGCCTTCTTTTGTCAGATAGTTTACTGTCGTACACCTCTTATAATGTAGTCTTATCCACCTCTTTACTGTTGATCTTGACCAGCCATCTCCAGACAGCTTTTGTATCTTAAGTTAACGATGCCAGCAGGCGCTGGTATTCCCTCGAGGAGTGATAGCCCAGCGCAGTGTGTGGATGGTTTTCATTGTAATGATTGAACGCCGCCGCAAGGTTTTGCGGTGCTGTTCGCACATGCGCATGTCATGCGCGGTATACGCTGAACCATTGTGCGTCAACCACTGCACAGGCTTGTCCGGGAGCATCGCTCCGAAGCGTTTTTCCACTGCTCCCAGCATCACATTCTGCACTGTTGTGTGTCATAGCAGCCAGTGCTTGCAGCCCAGTCTATGGCTCCCTGTCGCAGCAGTCCATCGCAAATGTCACCCGCAGTTTTTCTGCCGTCATCACATCCGAATTCGAAGCCGTCTGAACTACAGCGCTGGTAACGGGGTTTGAAGTCCAATGGAACGGTAACGTACTTAAGAACCTAACCATATGATTTAAAGTAAATAAATTTGCGGTTTTGTCTGCCAGATTTACGTTGATTTGATTACAGAGTTTATTAACCCTGAAAATGGTCAAAGATGCATGGCTACTGGCATCAACGGAAAAAGTAATCAAAATCCTAGTTTCCTTTACTCGGCTTAACTGCTCAAAAAAACGTACTTGGCGTACAATTTCGTACGGTTGGACTTTAAACTCCGTGATGTGATTCCCATTGAACAGGTCGACAGGCTTACTCGCCTTGATG
>NZ_PIOG01000141.1:0-1048 GCF_002810545.1 Klebsiella sp. A-Nf5
AGGTGGAGTAGGGAAGAACAGCGCCATTAAAGCGAAGCTCTTTACGACCATCCGGGTAATGCCAGACCTCGATATATTTTCCGATAGCCCTGCGGCTTAACTCACTATCTTCACAGCGTCGGCCCGAAGTCGGTATAGCGTTCGCGGATAATACTGAGTGCGTACCTGGCAAGACCATCTGGGAGCTGATGGTTGCTGGGTTTTCCGCGACGACGGTTAGCCATACCAAGCGGGCCAGATTCACGGTAACGCGAAAGAAGGCGTCTGCACTGGCGATCGGAAATACCCAGGCGCTGCGCGGCCATCTGAGTGGTCAGACGCCGGTCGACAACGTCCTGAATGATTTTGAGTCGGTTAACTTCATCCAAAGTGAAAAACTCCGCTGCGTGTGCCGTCATGGGAATCTTCCTGTTGATTATACACGACACTTAGCCCAGAGCGGACATTACAACTTTGCTGCTACAATCTAAGTGCGCATAATGTATATTATGTTAAATTTAGTCCGTCGTTCATTTAGTTCATAACCGCCCACAGAATACGATTAATCATACATTTACCTATCACTCTATCTTCTTCTTGCAAAACGTTATAACGCATTGGGTAGAACCGCTGGCAGTACCGCTGGTCGAGAGTATATTCAGTACCGTTAAAATGTTGACCGCACCAATACGCAGCCATCTTACCTATCTACGGGCAAAATCTTTTGATGATTACCTGCCACAGGCCATCAGCAACATGCCCGGTGAACGAGTCGAACTGGATGATGTGGTGAAGTACATCACCCAAACTACCTCAAGTTTTCGGGGCCGGGCAGGACAACGGGACAAAACATCCAAAGCCCTTAGCAAAAGAGAAAGGTATGGTCGCATACCACGAAGGGGGAATCGCAATGGCTGAGGACGCGTTTGATGAGGGGAGTTTTACTGTTAGCTCATTAAGTTACCGTGGCAAGCAGCCAGCTCGCAGCTTTCATACACAGACAGGAGGCACTCAAATTCGCCCCTACACCCGGGACGTCACCGCCCTCCTCCTGCCCCCCCCCTCAATT
>NZ_PIOG01000052.1:0-1036 GCF_002810545.1 Klebsiella sp. A-Nf5
TTAACATTCTGAACTCTGCCATCTGAATCAACATCATACTGAATCCGCAGAGCATTCGGCAGGAGGTTTCCGTTCTTATCATGAGTGGTAATTGCTGCATTTGCAGAGGAAATGCTGCCTGAAGGTGTGCTGGCGCTGGCCGGTATACCGGCGCAGAGTGCCAGGAACAATGGCAGAATCAGGGTGAATAGTCTGATAGCTTGCATAAATCGTCCGAACTCCAAAATTAACCATGAATCTTCACGTTACCAACGGTGCGAGTGACAGGCTACCAGATGAAATGATCAGTGAATACCGCGTCTTCAGCGGCAATCCCTTTGACCTTCTTACCAGGCGCTTCGTACCACATCCTTTCCCAAGGTCGTTTCACTATCAGGACTAGTGGGAGCTGAGCGAGTGTATCAATGATTCCTTTGCCAGCTGTCAGCTCGTCAGGGAACATGACCGATCTAACATCCTTAAGTGATGAGAGACGACCATGGAGTTCGTCCGTAAAGGTAAAATGCGTCGTGCCCGGATTTTCAGAGATACACACTGGTACAGACAGGTGCCGGGTAACGGTCTCGAAGCGTGAGAAGACTTCGTCGTCACGGAGTGACTGGTAGCTGACCGCCGGGAGTAACAGGACATTCGCGCCAGCTGCCTGGGCATCATCAGCCAGATGTAGAATGGCGTCGATACGGACCGATCCCACACAGACCATAACCGGGATGTCCCCGGCATGCTGTTTTGCCAGAGTGGCTACGCGCTTGCGCTGCTCCCGGGTCAGATAGGCGTAGCGTGCGGTTGACCCCAGGATGCCCATAGAATCAACCCGAGCATCTGTACGGCGGGAAAGCATATGGCTGAACCCCTTTTCATCCACGCCGCTGGCGGCTATTGGGGTTAATGGAAACGCCGATAACCGCTAAACATACCTGTTTCTCCTGAAGGATATTACTGCTGTTGTTCTTCGATGAGAGCAACGTCAAACCACAGGCCGGGCATCATTTTTTCCAGGCCGTCGGTCAGCATCTTCCCGGCTTCGTGCAGTTTT
>NZ_PIOG01000247.1:0-1032 GCF_002810545.1 Klebsiella sp. A-Nf5
GTTTCGTCTTCCAGCAGGCGGTCGATATCGAATGCGTCGCCCCCAAGGATCAGCCAGGTATCATGCAAACCGGAAGGGCCGCGTTTTACCCGCGTATGGTAATAACGTTCCGGCGAATCATGACGCAACATCCCGCCCCGGTGGCGAAAACTGGAAAAGGGCACATATGCCTGACTGCCGGTGTGTCGCGAAGAAATAATATTATCGACGGAGTAAATTTCCGTATGCCCGTCCTGAATACGCATGGGGCGCAGCAAGTATTCATTTTCCAGCGGAGAAAGATGCAGTGGATCGGCTTCCAGCGGGAACAGGTTGATCACCGGTACGCAGTGCAGGCGGATATTTTCGGTACTGAACGGCAGATCGTGAGACCAGCTTTCCGCCAGCACCACATCAATTTCGAATCCACTCATTCCTGCCGGCCAGACCACATTCTCCAGCCCGTTGAGGGCGACAAACATAAACTTCTCGCGGAAGGTGAAATACTCCAGCAGCAGTTGGTAGCCGCTGAAGGCCGATTCGCCTTTTGGCCAGAGCGGATCGTCCTTACCGAACCCCATCGGGGAAAAATAGCCGTCCAGTGTCCGACGTTCCTCCCCCGGCAGGCGAAACCAGATTTGCTGCACCCCCAGCGTCAGCGCCCGGTGTAATGCACAGGCCAGCGGACTGTCCGCATTGAGATAGAGCGGCAGTCTCGATAAATCAATCTGTGACCCGTCGCCAGCCAGCGGGCTGCACTCAAAGCGCAGACGGATAACCGAGCGTCCGTCCTGTTCGTACTGTAACGACACCTCTGGTAAAGCCAGCGGAAGCAGGGTGATATCCCGCGTGGCGCTGTAGCAGCAACGTGTCCGGTGTTCGCCGACGGGCCTCGAGAGCACCTGAAAATCACTCAGTGTTTCGCTCTGCTTCATTTGTCGATGATCGGTTAACAGTTCCACCACCGACAGCGACGGGATTGTACGCAGATAATGAGGCCACAGGAGGCTCACCAGCCCCTCAGTCAGTTCAGGTAGATCGTCATCCAGTTTT
>NZ_PIOG01000167.1:0-88030 GCF_002810545.1 Klebsiella sp. A-Nf5
GGTCCCATGCCGGTGCGCTGGGCGAGGGAAGCGACGGTATGGCTGGCGGCAAGATGCTGGTGCAGATAGTCAAACAGCTGCCCAAGGCGCTGGCTCTCCCGGCTGCGGGCTACCGGGCGCAGGACCTGCTGCGCCTGACCGCCGTCGCGATGGGGAGAGACCACCAGGCGGCGGGCGACGACGTTGGCTGCTTCGCTGCCGAAATCCTTGCGCACCAGGTGCAGACAAAGGTCGATCCCCGCCGCGCTGCCCGCGGACGTCATCAGCAAATCATCGCCCACGTAAAGCACATCTTCCACCACCTGGATCTGTGGAAAACGGGACTGCAGCGCCGCGGTGTAGCGCCAGTGGGTGGTTGCCTGGCGGCCATTGAGCAGCCCGGCGGCGGCGAGAACGAACACCCCGGAACAGATGGAAATAATCCGGCATCCGCGGGCGTGGGCGGCAACGAGAGCGGCGCACAGCGCCTCCGGGACCGGGGCGTCGATGCCGCGCCAGCCGGGGACCACAATCGTATCCGCCTGGGCGAGAAGTTCAGGCCCGCCGTCAGTCATCAGGCGGATGCCGCCGGTGGCGCGCAGCGGACCTTCATCGACGGCGGCGACCGCGAACTGGTACCAGTTGCCGCCCATTTCCGGGCGCGGCAGGCCGAAGATCTCCACGGCTACGCCAAACTCAAAGGTGCAGAGTCCATCGTAGGCGAGGGCGATCACCTGATGACGTGACGGTGTCACAGAAGGGGTTGTCAGGATGTTAGCGTTTTCTGTCATGGTTGCCGGCAGATCAGGGTGATGGGCGTCAGTAAAGTAGTGTTATCACAGACAAGGAGAAGACGCCATGAGTGTAGTAACCCAATTTACCCCCGCCGCTTCCGCTGAGGCTATCCGCTGGTTTCGCCATAAGCTGCATCTTGAAACCGACTGCGCCGATGTGCACAGCGCCCAGCGTGCCGGCGAGGTCGACTTTGTCCTGCTGCACGTGGTTGGCAGCGAGGAAGCCTTCGCCAGGCGTCACCTGCCTGGCGCGCTGCATCTCCCGCACCGGGAGATCACCGCCGGGAGAATGGCGGCCTGGCCGACAGATACCGTGTTTGTGGTCTACTGTGCCGGGCCGCACTGCAACGGCGCCGATATGGCCGCGCTGAAGCTGGCCGAGCTGGGACGGCCGGTGAAAATGATGCTCGGCGGGCTCACCGGCTGGGAGGATGAAGGATTTGCGTTCGCCGACGCTGAATGAATTTTTTTCATGTACCATGAAATATTCTCGTTTGCGACCCGCCAACCTGCATGCCAGTATCTGGACATATAGCCATCCAGAAGTCTAAAAATTCAAATAATGAACTATCACGGTGGGCAACTAACGCGCCCACCGCTAAGGAGACAGCATGCAACGTCAACAGGCCCCGTTCCGCGCAGATATCGTCGGCAGTTTTTTACGCCCGGACAGCATTAAACAGGCGCGTCAGCAGCTGGCTGAGGGGATTATCGACGCCGGTCAGCTACGCGAGATTGAGAATAACGCGATCCGTCATCTGGTCCAGCAGCAGTGCGACTGCGGCCTGCATGTGGTCACCGACGGTGAGTTTCGTCGCGCATGGTGGCATTTCGATTTCTTCGATGGCCTGCAGGGCGTTGAACGTTACGATGCCGAACAGGGGATCCAGTTCAACGGCGTGCAGACCAAAGCGCACGGCGTTCGCGTCACCGGCAAGCTGGCCTTCGGCGATCACCCGATGCTGGAAGACTTCCGCTATCTGAAAAGCATCAGCGGCGACGCGCAGCCGAAGATGACCATTCCCAGCCCGAGCGTGCTGCACTTCCGCGGCGGGCGGAAAGATATTGATGCCACAGTCTACCCGGATCTTAGCGACTACTTCGACGATCTGGCCACCACCTGGCGCGACGCGATCCGCGCGTTTTATGACGCCGGCTGCCGCTATCTGCAGCTGGACGATACCGTGTGGGCCTATCTGTGCTCCGATGCCCAGCGTCAGCAGGTACGCGAACGCGGCGACGATCCGGATGCGCTGGCGCACATTTATGCCCGGGTGCTGAACCAGGCGCTGGAAGGTAAGCCGGCCGATCTGACGGTGGGCCTGCACGTCTGCCGGGGTAACTTCCGTTCAACCTGGATCTCGGAAGGCGGTTACGAGCCGGTTGCCGAGGTGCTGTTTGGCGGCGTCAATGTCGATGCCTTCTTCCTGGAGTACGACAACGACCGCTCCGGGGATTTCGCGCCGCTGCGCTTTATTCGTCCCGGCCATCAGCAGGTGGTCCTCGGGCTGATCACCACCAAAAATGGCGAGCTGGAAAATCCGCAGGGGGTAAAAGCGCGTCTCGCCGAGGCGGCGCAGTACGTGCCGCTCGAGCAGATCTGCCTGAGCCCGCAGTGCGGTTTTGCCTCCACTGAAGAGGGCAATGCCCTCAGCGAAGACCAGCAGTGGCAAAAAGTCCGTCTGGTGACGTCGATCGCCGCCGACGTCTGGTAATGACTTTCTTAGCGCAGCGTTGCACCGTGATGAGGCAACGCTGCCGTCCCTCCCGTCGACGCCGCCCACCTGTCCCGCATCCTGCTGTTTTCACAACCTGGCACCGTTTTTGCCTTATCACCTCTGGTTAGCTGTTAATTCTTTATTTTTGCGCTACTCAGGAGTGAATCATGCAACGTAGAACGTTATTAAAAGCTTTTGCACTCTCCGCCTCTGTTATGGCTATGGGTCTCTCATTCCAGGCCTATGCCGCCGACACCATCAAAGTCGGGATCATGCATTCGCTCTCCGGGACGATGGCGATTTCCGAAACGCCGCTGAAGGACGTCGCGCTGATGGCCATCGACGACATCAACGCCAAAGGCGGGGTACTGGGCAAGAAGCTGGAGCCGGTGGTGGTCGACCCGGCCTCCAACTGGCCGCTGTTTGCCGAGAAGGCGCGCCAGCTGCTGGCCCAGGATAAAGTGGCGGTGGTGTTTGGCTGCTGGACATCGGTCTCACGTAAATCGGTGCTGCCGGTGTTTGAGGAGCTGAACGGCCTGCTGTTCTACCCGGTGCAGTATGAAGGGGAAGAGATGTCCCCCAACGTCTTCTATACCGGCGCGGCGCCTAACCAGCAGGCTATCCCGGCGGTGGAATACCTGCTAAGTGAGGATGGCGGCGGCGCCAAACGTTTCTTCCTGCTGGGGACGGACTACGTCTATCCGCGCACCACCAACAAGATCCTCCGCGCCTTCCTGCATGCCAAAGGGATCCAGGACAAAGATATCGAGGAGGTCTACACCCCGTTCGGCTACAGCGATTACCAGACTATCGTCGCCAATATCAAAAAATTCTCCGCCGGTGGCAAAACGGCAGTGGTCTCCACCATCAATGGCGATTCCAACGTGCCGTTCTACAAAGAGCTGGCTAACCAGGGTCTGAAAGCGACCGATGTGCCGGTGGTGGCCTTCTCGGTAGGGGAAGAGGAGCTGCGCGGCATCGATACTAAACCGCTGGTCGGCAACCTCGCGGCATGGAACTACTTTGAGTCCGTCGATAATCCGACCAACAAAGCCTTCGTCGCCGACTATCGCGCGTACGCCAAAGCGCACAAGCTGCCGAATGCCGATACGGTCGTGACCAACGATCCGATGGAAGCGACCTGGGTGGGTCTGCATATGTGGGCGCAGGCGGTGACCAAAGCGGGCACCACCGATGTTGACAAAGTACGCGAGGCGATGGCCGGGCAGACCTTCAACGCGCCGTCCGGTTTTACCCTGACCATGGATGCCACCAACCATCATCTGCATAAGCCGGTGATGATCGGTGAAATTGAAGGTAACGGTCAGTTCAACGTGGTCTGGCAGACCGATAAACCCGTCCGCGCGCAGCCGTGGAGTCCGTGGATCCCCGGTAACGATAAGAAACCTGACCATCCGGTGAAAACTGTCAGCCAGTAAGCGCCAGGGCCGGCGGGGCTGGAGCATAGCGCCCGTCGGCCGCTGACCAGAGGAGAACGACATGAACGCATTGCGTCTCATGAGTGTGTTGGCGCTACTGCTGATCCTGCTGCCGTGGCGGGCGCAGGCCGCGGAGGCGGACGACTTCGTTGCCGCCAGCCGCAGCCAGCAGGCGCAGCTGTTGACCCAGTGGGCGGCAGCACCACAGGCGGATCGTCTGCCGCTGCTGCGGGCGTTGACCACCGAGAGCCTGGTGATGGACGACGGAAAACATGCTTTCCGTACCCGACAGGGCGGATTACAGCCCTTGGGCGCTGCCGCTGCGCCGCAGGGCGAAACCCGACCGGTCCGTCTGACCAACCGGCTACGCAATCTGGCTGCTGGCGCGCTGGCCAGCCATCTTATATTAAGTGACAACGTCACGGAGAGGGCTTCCGCCGCGCGCACGCTTCAGCGGGAAGCGACCCCGGCCATGGCCGCGCTGCTGCAACAGCGGCTGCAGGCGGAAACCGATGAAAATGTGCGGGGCCTGCTGGAGGTGGCGCTGGCGCGCCTGCAGCTCACTCAGCCTGAGGCCAGCGCGCGGCTGGCCGCCGTGACGCTACTCGGCCATTCGGCGGACCCGGAGACCCAGGCGCTGCTGATCCCCTTTACCGATGCCCAGCATGAGCCGGATGCGGCGGTGCGCGAGGCGGCCAGCGACAGCCTGCAAAAGATCAAACATCGTTTGCTGCTCGGCGATCTGCTGGGCCAGGCCTTTATGGGGCTGTCGCTGGGATCGGTGCTGCTGCTGGCCGCGCTGGGGCTGGCGATCACCTATGGCCTGCTGGGGGTGATTAACATGGCCCACGGCGAGATGTTAATGATCGGCGCCTACAGCTGCTGGCTGGTACAGCAGGCGCTGGCGCAGCTCGAGCCGCAATGGCTGGCCTTTTATCCGCTGGTCGCGCTGCCGGTGGCGTTTCTGGTGACCGCCGGGATCGGCATGGCGCTGGAGCGCACCATTATTCGTCATCTGTATGGTCGGCCGCTGGAAACGCTGCTCGCCACCTGGGGGATCAGCCTGATGCTTATCCAGCTGGTGAGGATGCTGTTTGGCGCGCAGAACGTGGAGGTGGCAAACCCGGCCTGGCTCTCCGGCGGCGTGCAGGTCCTCCCGAACCTGATCCTGCCGTGGAACCGGCTGGCGGTGCTGGCGTTCGTCCTGCTGGTACTGTCCTTTACCTGGCTCATCCTGAACCGCACACGTCTGGGGATGAACGTCCGCGCCGTGACGCAGAACCGGGCGATGGCCGCCTGCTGCGGCGTGCCTACCGGGCGGGTGGATATGCTGGCCTTTGGCCTCGGCTCCGGTATTGCCGGGCTGGGCGGCGTGGCGCTGTCGCAGCTTGGCAACGTCGGGCCTGAACTGGGTCAGGGATACATTATCGACTCGTTTCTGGTGGTGGTGCTGGGCGGCGTCGGCCAGCTGGCCGGCAGCGTGGCGGCGGCCTTTGGGCTGGGCATTTTCAACAAAATTCTCGAACCCCAAATGGGCGCGGTGCTGGGCAAGATCCTGATCCTGGTGATGATTATTCTGTTTATTCAGAAACGCCCGCAGGGTCTGTTCGCGCTGAAAGGGAGGGTTATTGACTGATGAGCCAACCAATCACCTTAACGCTGGCGCAGCGCGCGCCGCGGCCTCTGCGCTGGCTGGGGATCCTGCTGGTGCTGGGGCTGCTGAGTATGCCATTTCTGGCGCTGCTGCCGGCCTCGCATCCGCTGGCGGTGCCGAGCTGGCTGCTGACGCTGAGCGGCAAAATCCTCTGCTACGCCATTGTGGCGGTGGCGCTGGATCTGGTCTGGGGCTATGCGGGCATGCTGTCGCTGGGGCACGGCATTTTCTTTGCCCTCGGCGGGTACGCCATGGGGATGTACCTGATGCGCCAGGCGGCGGGCGACGGTCTGCCGGCGTTTATGTCTTTTCTCTCCTGGAGCGAGCTGCCCTGGTTCTGGTGGGGCACGCAGCATTTCGCCTGGGCGATGGCGCTGGTGGTGCTGGTTCCTGGTCTGCTGGCTCTGGTTTTCGGCTGGTTTGCCTTTCGCTCGAAGATCAAAGGGGTCTATTTCTCGATCATGACCCAGGCCCTGACCTATGCCGGTATGCTGCTGTTCTTTCGCAACGAGACCGGGTTTGGCGGCAACAACGGCTTCACCGGTTTTACCACGCTGCTGGGTTTTCCGGTCACCGCCACCGGCACCCGCGCCACCCTGTTTATGGCTACGGTTTTGCTGCTGTTACTGACCCTGTGGCTGGGCTCGGCGCTGGCGCAGAGTAAGTTTGGCCGGATCCTCACCGCGGTACGTGACGCCGAAAACCGGCTGATGTTCTGCGGGTACGACCCGCGCGGCTTCAAGCTGCTGGTATGGACGCTGTCGGCGGTGCTCTGCGGTCTGGCGGGGGCGTTATATGTCCCGCAGGTCGGGATCATCAACCCCAGCGAAATGTCGCCGACCAACTCCATCGAGGCCGCCATCTGGGTGGCGCTCGGCGGGCGCGGCACGCTGATCGGCCCGGTGCTTGGCGCCGGGCTGGTCAACGGCGCGAAAAGCATTTTCACCGTGGCGATGCCAGAGTACTGGCAGCTGTTTCTGGGCCTCATCTTCATCATCGTGACCCTGTTTTTACCCCGCGGGGTGATGGGCCTGCTGCGTCGAGGAGACCGCTAATGCAACCGGATGAAGGACTGTTTACCCGTCAGCTGCCCGGAGATCGTTTTCGCGAACAAACCGATCCGGTGCTGCAGCTGGAGAACATCAACGTCAGCTTTGACGGTTTCCGGGCGCTGACGGATCTGTCGCTGGCGATAGGCGTCGGCGAACTGCGCTGTGTGATCGGCCCCAACGGGGCGGGCAAGACTACCCTGATGGACGTGATCACCGGCAAGACCCGGCCGCAAAGCGGCAAAGCGCTCTATGACCAGTCGGTGGATCTGACCACCCTTGACCCGGTGGCCATCGCCCGCCAGGGCATCGGGCGCAAGTTTCAGAAGCCGACGGTCTTCGAAGCGCTGACGGTGGCGGAAAATCTCGCCCTGGCGATGAAGGGAGATAAATCGGTGTGGGCCAGCCTGCGCGCCCGGCTGAGCAGCGAACAGGACGATCGGCTGAATGAGGTGCTGCGCCTGCTGCGTCTCGATGGTGAGCGCTACCGCCAGGCCGGTCTGCTGTCCCATGGTCAGAAACAGTTTCTTGAGATCGGCATGCTGCTGGTGCAGGAGCCGCATCTGCTGCTGCTTGATGAGCCAGCGGCCGGCATGACCGATGCGGAAACGGAGTATACGGCGGAGCTGTTTCGTACCCTGGCTGGACAGCACTCCCTGATGGTGGTGGAGCACGACATGGGATTTGTCGAGACCATCGCCGACCGGGTGACGGTCCTGCATCAGGGCCAGGTGCTGGCGGAGGGATCGCTGCGGGAGGTGCAGGCCAATGAGCAGGTCATTGAAGTTTATCTGGGACGTTAAGGAGCGCCAATGTTACAGGTGAGTCAGCTACATCAATACTACGGCGGCAGCCATATTTTGCGCGGGGTGGATTTTTCCGCCCGCCAGGGCGAAGTCACCTGCCTGCTGGGGCGCAATGGCGTCGGTAAGACCACGCTGCTGAAATGCCTGATGGGGCTGATCCCGGCGCGCAGCGGTGAGGTACGCTGGCAGGATCAGAACATCACCCATCGCAAACCGCACCAGCGGGTGCAGGCCGGGGTCGCCTACGTCCCCCAGGGGCGCGAGATATTTCCGCGCCTGACGGTGGAAGAAAACCTGCTGATGGGGCTGTCGCGCTTTCCCGCCCGCGAAGCGCAGCAGGTGCCGGAGGAGATCTACCAGCTTTTCCCGGTGCTCAAGACCATGAAGCAGCGGCGGGGCGGTGACTTATCCGGCGGTCAGCAGCAGCAGCTGGCGATTGGCCGCGCGCTGGCCAGCCGTCCGCAGCTGCTGATCCTTGATGAACCCACCGAGGGGATCCAGCCTTCGGTTATCAAAGAGATTGGCGAGGTGATCCGCCAGCTGGCGAGCCGCGGGGATATGGCGATCCTGCTGGTGGAACAGTTCTATGACTTTGCCGCCGGGCTGGCGGACCACTACCTGGTGATGTCGCGCGGCGCCATCGTCCAGCAGGGCAAGGGCGGTGATATGGAGCGCGACGGCGTGCGCGCCATGGTGACCATCTGACCAGGCCGGCGGCGTGCGCGCCGCCGGTTTGCGGGCTATTTGCGCAACAGCCGCTGCAGGCGCGCCTGGCGCCAGTTTTTGATCCATTCGCCGAACACGAACAGGCGTAATCCTCTCACCACCAGCAGGGCGCCCCAGATCAGGGCGACCCAGCCGGACCAGTAGTCCTGTGGATTAGTGAAGCGGTTGAGCACCGCCAGCAGCACGCAAACCACCAGCGCCACCGACAGCGAACGGAAAAAGCGGCTCTCCTGATGCACCCGCGCTTTGGCTTCCTCTATGCGCAGATCCAGCGAGGCTTCCGGGCCCGGCGCGCCCTCCCGCGAGGCTTCGCCGCCGATCTCGGCCACCGTGACCTCAAAGACCGCGGCGAGGGCGCTGAGGGTCTCCAGCCCCGGGCGTTCGCCATTCTCAATGCGCTGGATCGTGCGGACGCTGAGACCCGCCATTTCGGCCAGCTGCTCCTGGGACCAGGCGCGCTGTAGCCGTAATTGTTTGACCTGATTGTTGCTGTTCATATTCGTATGCTCCATGACGTTCTGCGGATGTAAACCTGTGATGGAGTATGGTGAACCGGGCCGCCAGCCACCACGACAGCGACCCGACAACGGCCCGACATCAACCCGACAGCCGCATGCCAGCTGGCGTCAGGCGTTGGCCAGCGGACAATCCGGCTGCCAGGGACGGGCATTCATCCCGCGGAAAATCATCAGCCAGGCGGCGATAATCGCCACGATAAGAATGACAAAAAGCGACCAGTGCGGCAGATGGGTGAGGATCATCCCGGTGAACATCGGGTTGAATGCCGCGCCCAGCCACCCCAGCGACTGGGCGGAGAAGTAACTGGCCTTCATCCCCGACGGGGCAATATGGTCAATCAGCATATACTCCCCGGGGGCATAAATCACTTCCCCGAGGGTGAAGATCGCCGCCGAGATCCCCCACGCCCACAGGCTGGCGCCAGAGAACATAAAGCCCACGAGGCCGATAACAAAGCAGACGGTGCCGAAGGTCATCAGCGGGCGAATATTTCTGGCGCTCAGTCGTCGGCCAACCGCGTACTGCAAAGCGACCACCACCGCGGCGTTAACCGGGAGCACGACGGCCACCACTTTCTCGGCGAAGTCACTGCTGGCGACCACCAGTACATACTGCGAGAGACAGGAGGCGAAAGCGCCGCTGACGAAGGAGGCCAGCAGCCCGGAGCAGGTAAACCACAGCAGCGCCCGGTCATGCAGCAACACTGAGGGAGACCAGGCGGCATCACCCGGCTGGGCCGCGGCCACATCCCGCTGGAGAAACAGCTGAATAAACACCAGTGGAAAGGCGGCGCAGGCGGCCGCCAGCCAGAACGGCAAATTGATGCTGTGCATCACCAGCAGCGTGCCGATGGGCGGCCCGACGGTCCAGCCGATATTGAGGATGGTATAGTTCAGCGAGAAGATACGCGCTTTTTTCTCCGGCGTCAGCCGGTCGGCGAACCAGGCTTTTAGCACGGTGGAAAACACCGAGTAGGCGCAGTTGATCAACGCAAAGAAGATCACCACCAGGATAGCGTTATTGACCAGCGGTATCGCGCTAAATCCCAGAATAAACACCAGCACTGACCACACCATATAGCGCTTTTTGTCGAACTTATCCGCGAGGATGCCAAAGCCCATACTGAACAGCACGCCGACCACCAGCGCCAGCGACAACGCGTAGCCAATCACATCGACATCCAGCTGATAACGTCGGGTGAGGTAGATAGTCATAAACGGCAGTGTGGCCCCGCGGCCAATAGTTAGCAGTAACGACGATGCCAGCAGCGCGATGGTGGAGCGCCTGAGAGTGGTGATCATGATTTCCTTGCCTGTCATGTTGTTATAATTTTATGTCTTCGATCACAAATAACATGCTCATTACGCCTTGTACAGGTCAGCCCGGTCGCCGGGCGCACTTCCTGGCCTGCCAAAAATAATGATCTATCCTGGCGGCCGCTTTTTGGTTACTTTGATTTTGTTCACAAAAATTCTAATAACGACAGAGGCAGGGTATGACGAGGAAAGATGGACTGCTGGCGCTGCTGGTAGTGGTGGTGTGGGGGCTTAACTTTGTGGTGATTAAGCTGGGATTACACAATATGCCGCCGCTGATGCTGGCGGGGCTGCGCTTTATGTTGGTCGCCTTCCCGGCGCTGCTGTTTGTGTCCCGGCCTGCCATCCCGCTGCGCCTGCTGCTGGGTTATGGCCTGACCATTAGCTTTGGTCAGTTTGCCTTTCTGTTCTGCGCTATTGGCCTGGGTATGCCTGCCGGGCTGGCTTCGCTGGTACTGCAGGCGCAAGCCTTCTTTACCATTATTCTCGGCGCCTTCGTCTTTGGCGAACGTCTGCAGGGCAAGCAGCTGGCGGGGATCGCGCTGGCGATCTTTGGCGTGCTGGTGCTGGTGGAGGGCAGCCTCGGCGGGGAGCATGTGCCGCTGGTGGGCTTTATGCTGACCCTGGCGGCAGCGCTCAGCTGGGCCTGCGGTAATATCTTCAACAAGAAAATCATGTCGCATGCCGCCCGGCCGCCCATTATGTCGCTGGTGGTGTGGAGCGCGTTGATCCCGGTGCTGCCGTTTATGCTGGCCTCATGGCTGATTGATGGCCCGCAGACCATGCTGGCGAGTCTGCAACACATCGATCTGCTGACGATACTGTCGCTGCTCTATCTGGCGTTTATCGCCACTATCGTCGGCTATGGTATCTGGGGATCGCTGCTGGGGCGCTATGAGACCTGGCGGGTGGCGCCGCTGTCGCTGCTGGTGCCGGTGGTGGGGATGGCCAGCGCTGCGCTGCTTCTGGGGGAGACGCTGAGCGGGCTGCAGCTCACCGGGGCGGTACTGATTATGGCCGGGCTCTATATTAACGTCTTCGGCTTACGTCTGGTGCGGCCGGGTATAGCGCGCGGATAAAAAAAAAGCCCCGAAGAAGGGGCTACACAATTATGCGTGTAATGGCATCACAGGTCGTGCTGCTGGTAGTACGGCACGCCCAGTTCGTCGGATTTATCACTGCCAGCCGCCATATGATTGAAATCAAATGGCGAATCGTTATGTTCCGAAGGGATAATCATTGTATCACGCTGGTTTTGACGCACCGGCGTGGTGTTTTGCTCCGCATAGCTGAGGCTGGAGACCAGCGACAGGAGTACGATAGCTGCGGTAGCGAATAATTTCATGATTTCCTCAATACGTCTTTGATAATACAGGCGATTAACATCAGTTATTTAGCGGATGCAGATAGCGGGATTCGCCAGGTACATTCGTTATGCGATACTTGTGGGGCGGAACATCGAAATAGTTCTTAAACGTTCGCGTCAGGGTCTGCTGCGACTCGAAACCGTAGCGTTCCGCCAGGTACAAAATGGGCTCATTGCTCTGCTTGAGCTTTTGCGCAATCTCCGTCAGCTTGCGGCTGCGGATGTACTGGCCGAGGGAATGGCCGGTCTCTTTCTTAAACATTCGTTGCAGGTGCCACTTGGAGTAACCTGAACGCTCAGACACTTTTTCCAGCGACAGGGGCGATTCCAGGTTATCCTCGATCCACGACAAAATACTATGGATAGTGATGGCGTCATTATTACGTCTGGACATCATCTTACCTCTTCTTATTTTACGGCAGGACCTTCTTGAGTAGTTGCTCAAGCGCGACGACTTCGTCCGCCGACAGATTTTTTGTTAACTCCTGGTGTAACTTCTGACCCACAACCTGATGACACTGCTCGCAAAGGGCTGCGCCGTCCGGTGTCAACTGCACCAGCACGCCGCGCTTGTCAGCGGGGTTGGGTAACCGTTCAATCCAGCCTTTGCACGCCAGGCGGTCGAGCATACGCGTCATCGCGCCCGGGTCGACGGAAAGCACGGTTTTCAGCTCAACGGGGGTAATACATACCTCGCAACGAATGGAACAGAGCACGCGAAACTGGGTCGCGGTAATATCCATGGGTGAGAGGTAGTCGTTGAGCAGGCGATCTTTTTTCTGGTTAACCATCTGGATCAAGCGGCCCAACGGGATCATTTCATTAAACAGGTCGCTGGTACTTTTCATGATGGTTGCCCAGGCAATTAATTAGTTGCAAGTGATACTATTGCCCAGGCAATCATAAGTCAACATTATGAATTGGCCGATGCCACGATTTGCTAAAATAAAAAAATCCGACGTGGGTCACTGTTTATGGTTTTTCTAACGCTTGTTAATTTTTAGCGGAAGTGGTTTATCAGCAGGCTGGCGGCGAAAGTGTCGAAGCCGGTATACTCACGGAACGAAACAATACTTAAAAAATGAATATTAACGGGACTTTAATTAACTATGTTCGATTTGTTTAAAGCAATAGGGCTTGGCCTGGCGGTGCTTTTACCGCTGGCAAACCCACTCACAACCGTGGCGCTGTTCCTCGGCCTGGCGGGCAATATGAACAACGCCGAGCGGAACAAGCAGGCGTTGATGGCATCGGTGTATGTGTTCGCCATTCTGATGGTGTCGTGGTATGCCGGTCAGGTGGTGATGAATACATTCGGCATATCAATACCTGGGCTGCGTATCGCCGGGGGATTGATTGTGGCCTTTATCGGTTTCCGCATGCTGTTCCCCCAGCAAAAAGCCCACGATTCGATGGAAGCGAAGATCAAATCGGAAGAACTGCAGGATGAACCGACCGCCAATATCGCCTTTGTGCCGCTGGCGATGCCAAGCACTGCCGGTCCGGGCACCATCGCGATGATTATTAGCTCCGCCTCGACCGTTAAGCATGGCGTGGACTTCCCGGAGTGGGTGGTGCTGGCAGCGCCGCCGATCATCTTTTTGCTGTTAGGGGTGATTCTGTGGGCTTGCCTGCGCAGTTCCGGCGCGATTATGCGTCTGGTAGGCAAAGGCGGCATCGAGGCCATTTCGCGACTGATGGGCTTCCTGCTGGTCTGTATGGGCGTGCAGTTTATTATTAATGGCGTGCTTGAGATCATTTCGACCTGGCACCCCTGATCGCCCCGGATGGGATGAGAGACAACAGCCTGCCGGTAGCCATGCCGGCAGGCTTTTTTATCGCGGTAACTCAGGAGTGGTGCGGTTGATGGTCTTCCAGCGATACCGGCCAGCGGCGGAAGATCATCAGAGACCATACCAGCGCGGCCAGCGCCGGGATGGCACCGATGTAACCGATGGAGGCCATCGACAGATGCAGACTCACCTGGCTGCCTACCAGCGCGCCGGCGCCAATACCAATATTAAAGATGCCCGAGAACAGGGACATGGCGACGTCGGTGGCATCCGGCGCGGAAGCCAGCACTTTTACCTGCATACCGAGACCGATAATCATGATCGCCACGCCCCAGAAGATACTGAGCAGCATCAGATGATGTGCATTGTCCGAGGCAGGCAGGAGCAACAGCAGGCAGGCCAGCAGCAGGCCGATAGCGATGCTAATCAGCCCGGAAGCGTGCTGGTTGCCGAGCTTACCGAACAGAATGCTGCCGATAATACCGGCCCCGCCGAGGATCAACAGCAGCACGGTAGCAAAGTTGCCGCTCAGGCCCGCCACCGTCTGGACAAAGGGCTCGATATAGCTGTAGGCGGTATAGTGGGCGGTCACCACCACCACGGTCAGAATATAAACACTGACCAGCGCCGGACGGCGGAACAGCACCGGCAGGCTTTTCAGCGAGCCAGAATGTTCGCTCGGTAGCGTCGGCAGCAGTTTCACCAGACAGGCAAGGGTGGCTAACGCGCCCAGGCCAATCGCCAGGAAGGTCATTCGCCAGCCAAAATACTGTCCGATGATGCGGCCAATCGGAATACCGAACACCATCGCCAGGGCTGTACCGGTGGCGATCAGGCTCAGCGCCTGTGCCCGTTTACCAGGCGGCGCCATGCGGATGGCCAGCGCTGAGGTAATCGACCAGAAAACCGCATGCGCAAAAGCGATGCCAATGCGACTAATTACCAGGACGTCAAAACTCCACGCAAAAAACGACAGAACGTGGCTGGCGATAAACAGAATAAACAGGCCGATGAGCAGCCGCCGGCGCTCCATTTTGCTGGTGAGCAGCATAAACGGCAGCGACATCAGCGCCACCACCCACGCATAAATGGTGAGCATCATGCCCACCTGGGCGGTTTCCATGCCGAAGCTGCCGGCAATATCGGACAGCAGACCGACAGGGGCGAATTCTGTGGTGTTAAAAATAAACGCGGCGATGGCCAACGTCACGACACGTAGCCACGCTACCTTGCGTGAGACCGTATTCGTAGTCATAAGCTCTGGATGGGTGATTCAAGGGAAGATGTGACGGTGATCTTAAAACGATTACTGGCGAAAAGACAATCATTTTGTGATCTTCATCTCATTTCGCTGCAAGTGGCTGGCAGCGGTTAAGCAATTAATTTTGCTATGGATAGTGTCAGGGGAGCGCTTTTATGTCATGTTGAAGGAAAGTAAAAAAAGTAAGGACAGTGTATGCAGGAAATTCAATTTTATCTGGTCGATGCCTTCAGCGATAAAAACTTTGGCGGTAATGCCGCGGCCGTTTGCCCGCTCAGCGAGTGGTTAGCGGACGATGTATTGCTGAAAATGGCCCAACAGCATAACCAGTCCGAAACGGCGTTTTTCGTCCACACCGACGAGGGCTATGAGCTGCGCTGGTTTACCACGCTGGGCGAGATCAACCTCTGCGGCCACGCCACCCTGGCGACGGCGCATGTTATTTTCGAGTATCTTGACCATCCCTCGGCGACGATTACCTTCAGCACCCGTTTTGTCGGTGAACTGCTGGTGACCCGCAGCGGCGACTGGCTGACGCTCGACTTCCCGGCGTGGTCGACCACCCCGGTGGACAACCCGCCGGCGGACCTGCTGGCCGGACTGGGACTTGAGTCCGCCGTCGAGGTGCGGGAAGGGCGTGATTATCTGGTCGTGCTGGCGGATCGCCAGCAGGTTGAAGCGGTGCAGACCGATATGGCACGTCTGCAGAAGCTCGGCAAAATGATCTGCGTCAGCGCACCGGATGAGGAGTATGACTTTGTCAGCCGCTTCTTCTGCCCGGGAGAAGGGGTGCCAGAGGATCCGGTGACCGGCTCCGCCCACAGCATGCTGATCCCCTGGTGGGGCGAAAAGCTGGGGAAAACCACCATGATGGCGCGCCAGGTCTCCGCCCGCGGCGGCGACCTGCGCTGCCAGTGGCAGGGCGACAGGGTGCTGATTAGCGGCCAGGCCACCACCTATCTGCGCGGAACGGTTTACCTGCGTTAATCATGGCCCCGCGTCGCCCCGGAGAGCGGCAATCTACTTCCGCTCCCTGGGGCGACATAGCATCAGCCCAGCGATGCGCCGCCACACATCACCAGCTCCTGTCCGGTCATCGCCGATGCGCCCTCGCTCAGCAACCAGCTCACCAGAGAGACCACTTCCTGCGGAGTAATGAGTCGCCCAAGCGGCGGAAGCCGCGGCGGGGAACTTTCTCTGCCTGGCTGATGAAGCATCGGCGTATCGGTTGCCCCGGGGGCCACGACGTTGACCGTCACCCCGGCAGGCGCCAGTTCTGCCGCCCAGCTCCTGGCGAGAGCGACCAGCGCGGCTTTGGTGGCCGCATACTGCGAGCGACCAGCGGCGCCTCGTGACGTACGGCTTCCCAGCAGAACGATCCTCCCGCCCGATCCCATGGTCGGGGCGAAGTGATTGACCAATGTCTGAGCCGCATCGACGTGTAAACGCCACAGCGACTCGCTGCGCTGAGGGTCCAGATTGCCCAGGGTGGCTGCCGCCATTGAACCCGCGGCGTGGATGATGGCCTGAGGAGGCTCAATCTGCTCCAGCGCCGCCAGCAGCGCGCTGCGTTGGCTGACGTCGACCATCAGATGGCGAAAGTTCGGCTGTGAAAAGGGCGGCAGCGAACGGCTCAGACCGACAACCTGCCAGCCGTCCGCCAGCAACTGCCTCACCACCGCGGCGCCGATCCCGGAACTGGCCCCGGTCACCATTGCCCGCTTCATTGCGCCTCCAGCATCGCTGCCGGGATCTTGAATACCGCCTTTCTGACTGGCGCTGGCGTCGAAACCGCACACAGCGCCTGGTGCGGTTCGCCGGGGTAAAAGACCGCGAAGTCGCCGGGACGCAGCAGAATAGAAACACTCTCCGGGGCCGGCTGACATATATAGAGGTCGGGCTTAAGCTCATTATCTTCTGGCCGCATCGCGGGAGCCATGCCCGCCTGGATCCGCTCCTCGCCAGCCAGGATGACCTGAATATCCGCCCACTGGCGATGATATTCCGTGTGCCGCTCGGCCGCAGGCTGCGTTTGCGCCACACTGAGGGTGCAGAACCACGACGCGCCGTCGGGCTGGAAGCGGCCATCCTCTCTGGCGCTGAGCGCGGCCAGCGAACAGGCCTCGCTGCTCAATAGCTGCTTTAACGCCGGCGGCAGACCAGCCTGCTGCAGCGCCTGCAGATTACCGATAATCATGCGTTTTCTCCTTTTACCCACTGCGGCGAGACGCGAACATACTTGATCGCCTGGCGGTACCAGGTGTAGGCGATATGCAAATTACCGTCTTCTCCCTGTTTGATACTGGGGTAGGAGAACTCCCGATTCAGCTTCTGCTCAGAATTGTTGGTCATACAGTAACCATCGCCCTCATCGAGATTGCGCAGCCACGGCCAGGTGACACCGCCATCGGCTGATATAGCGACGGTCATCGGCGCGCGCGGTGCGCCCCAGAAGGCGCTTTTCTCGGTTGCTTCCGGCTCCTTACGGCCATCCTCGTCAGCAATTTCATCATACAGCGAGGCGCGGCGTTCCGTGGCGCCGGCGGCGCTCATATTATTGAACACCAGCGCCAGTTCGCCATTGTCCAGAGTGGTTGCCTGGATTGATGAGTTATTGTTCGGAAGCGTCGTCGGTACCGGCGCCGACCAGCTCTCTCCCTGGTCGCTGGACTGGCTGAACCAGATATGGTCCGCCCAGCGGCTGCGAAAGAAGGCCGCCAGTCTGCCGTCGGGAAGCGGAGTGATACTCATATGGACACAGCCCAGGCTCTCCGGGACCGCCACGTCACGCCAGCTTTTGCCGCAGTCTGAAGAGATCTTCACCGCGCTGACGTCATTGTTACCCACCCATTTCTCGCCGGGTTCGGTTCGGCAGTAAAAGACCGGCAGCAGCCAGTTGCCGTCAGGCATAACGCTTATCGGCTGGCGAATAAAAGTACCCGGCTGATCCAGCAGCGTATCGATGGGCCCCCAGCTTCGTCCGCCATCGTGGGAGAGGCGGTAACGCACAATGGCGGTATCCTGGTTTCCGGCAAATTGCGCTGTCCACAACAGCCACAGCACGTTATCGGGCGCCTGAAACAGCACCGGGTTTTGTTCCGAGCGGTCTGGGTCATCAGATAGCTTAACCGCCTCACTCCAGCGATCACTGCCGGGGGCTAACCGCGATCCCCAGATAGAAATATCGGCTTTTCCCTCCTGGGAGCCGCCGAACCAGACGCACATCAGACTGCCATCATCCAGCGGCAGCAGATTGGCGGCATGATTTTGCGGGCAGGCGCTGGGGAGCATTGCCCATGCGATGTGTTCATCTTGCTGGTGCTGGCGAATGACGCCGTCAAAAGGAGGAATTACGGTCATATTTTATACTCCACGTTGCTCAACTGGGGCGGGGGATGGTTGTGATTTATTCGGGATCAGGCGGTCAATCACCATGATGATGGCCGGGGTCGCCAGGGCGACATACATGTTGTTGATACCGAACGGGTCGCCGAGTAAATACCAGACGGACGTCACCACACAGGCGCCGATCAGACCCGCATTCGCGCCACGGGTGCTTTTGAAGAAGGGCGCGTAGAAGGCAATGATCGCCACCACGGTAATCGAAAGGCGAATGGCGCGAGTAAAGAAGGAGAGTTTCAGCACCTCCGGTACCAGCAGCACAAAAATCAGCGGCAGGAAGCCGATAATGAGCGACGCCCAGCGCGTGGCTCTGAACTCCTGGTCCGGGGTTGGGTTGCGCCATGGTACGTAAAAATCCTTCACTACCAGCGAGGCAATGGCCAGGGCCACGGTACTTACGCTGACGAAAATCGATGCAACAAGTGACGTTGTCACCAGGCCTGCCAGCCACGGGTTCATGTCCTGCAGAAACACCGGCAGGGCGTACAGACTATTGATTTCCGGATGCAGGTATTTCGCCGCGACGCCGATAATGGCGATGGCAAGGGCGATGGGCAGGCAGAAAAAGAAGGCGATCCAGGTGGAACGTTTTGCCGACCGGACGTCTTTGGTTGAGCTAATGGCCTGAATGACAAACTGGGTACAGAAGATAGAACCGACGGTACCGATGAGCCACGCAAAGATGGTGCCAGCGCCAATGTTGCCATCCCACGTCCAGTAATAATCCGGCATCTTCTCAATCATCGGCGTGAAGCCGCCGGTTTTTGACAGGGCAAAACCCAGAATGATCAGCAGACCGGCGTATTTCAACGCGCTGTGTAACATGGTGACCCAGGCGACGCCCTTCATGCCGCCGAAGGCGAAATAAAAAGTGCTGACGATAGCGGTAATAAAGGCGGCTACCGGTAAATTCACCTTTAATACGGTGGAGATGGCTGCGGCACCGCTGACGTAGTTGCCCACGTTAACCAGCAGCAGCGCATAAATCATAATCAGGGAGATAATATTTTTGGTACTGGTGCCATATTTTTCGGCGATGGCGCCGGAAATGGTGATTTTTCCGGTGTTATAGATGCGTTTCACCAGGATTAAACCGAACAGCGGAAAGCCGATGGCTGCCCCCAGCACGGACCACGAGGCGGCAATCCCGCTTTCAAAGGCGGCCTGAGCGGTACCGATGGTCGATTTGGCGCCGATATATTCTGACATCAGTAATATACCGACAATAAAGGCCGGCATGGCGCGCGAGCCTTCCATAAAATCCCCGGAATTTTTACTACGAATACGAAATGTCAGCCAGGTGGTAAACAGAATATAAGCAATGACGATGCCGACAATAATAAAGGTATCTTCAGCGGTAAAATGATTCATCTTAGCCTCTCTCTGGGCATACGAATCCTGGGTACGGCTGTACCCGGTCCGTTTTATTAACCAAGCGCAGTGGGTATTACGCTAAATAACGGGCAATGATGTCGCGTATCTGCTGCAGCTGTTCGTCGCTAAACTGCACCGCGTAGCGGCTGTCGCCCACCTCATGGCCCATCAGCTGCAGGGCTTTTTTCACTGCCGCGGGTGAGAACGCCACCTTATACAGATCGGTGCGCAGGCCCGTCACGCGCTCCTGCGCCTGGCGCGATCCGGCGATATCCCCGGCGTGAAACAGCGACCAGATCGCGTTGATTTCCGCTGGGGCGACGTTGGCAAGCCCTGAAATGCAGGCCGAGCAGCCATCGACATAGCCCTGATGGATAAGCGAGTCCGGCCCGTTCAGAACGTCGAAACCGTCAATGTCGCGTACCGCGTCAAGAAAGCCTTTCAGGCTGTCGTAGCTGCCGGCGCTGTCCTTAATACCGACGATATTCTCGTGCCGGGCCAGCTGGCGCGCCGTCTCCGGAGCAATGGTGTTCCCGGTGCGGGCGGGAATGTTGTAAAGAAAGAGCGGGACGCTCAGCGCGTTGGCGATCGCCGTATAGTGGTTTATCAGCTCCTCCTGCTTCAAAGGCACGAACCACGGGGTAATGGCCGATACTGCGTCAACCCCGAGGCGGGCGATCTGCTGGCCCAGCCGGCGAGTCTCGCGGGTGGAAATCTCCCCGATATGCGCCACCACCGGCGCGCGTCCGGCGGCTTCTTCCACGCAGGTTCTGGCGACGGCGATCTTCTCCTCCTCATTGAGGACAAAAAACTCGCCGTTGGTGCCGCCGCAGAAAATACCGTTGCCCGCGGCGAGCTGACGCTGCACCTGCTGGCGTAGCGCTGGCAGGTCAAGGGCTCCCTCGGCGGTAAAGGGGGTGACGATGGCGGTGAGTACGCCGCTAATAGCTCTCCTCATTTTCTTTCTCCTGTTATGCATGTTCTGGAAACAGCGTTTGATAGATAGCCGCAATCTCTTCGCGGCTGACGCTGCAGGGGGCGTTGTTCATCAGGCGCTTGACGTTTTGCGCCGCTGCGCTGAGAGCTGGGATGCTCTCCCTGGGCACGCCGAGCGCGGCAAGGTTGTCCGGCAGAGGCAGTCGTTTCACCAGCGCCGCCAGCCACGCGACCAGCGCATGGGATTTCTCTTCCTCGCTGAGCGTGCGATCTGCATCGGGGATCAGATCCCAGACCTGAGCGAATTTTGCCACCGCGTGGGGGCGGACCACCCGCATGCAGGGCGCCAGCAGAATGGCATTAGCCACCCCGTGCGGCAGGTGCCAGGTACCGCCAAGCGGATAGGAGAGCGCATGCACCAGATGGGTGCCGGCATGGTTGATCGCCGCGCCGCCGTACCACGAGGCCCAGAGCATCTCCAGCTTCGCCGTCAGATCCTGCGGCTGATCCACCGAACGTTCGATATGCCGCACCAGCTTGTGTAAACCGATTAACGCCGCGTTGTCGCTTACCGGGTTGGCGACGGTGGAGGTAAAGCATTCCAGCAGATGACACAGGGCATCGATGCCGGTCGACGCCGCGATGCTGGCCGGCATGCTGGTGGTCAGCTCGGGCAGCAGGGCGACATAGTCCGGCAGCAGCACCGGGGAGATGATCCCCACTTTGGTCTGCTGCTCGGGGATCGCCAGAATGGCGTTCGGCGTCGCTTCGGAGCCGGTGCCGGCGGTGGCCGGGATCAACAATGAGCTAATCCGTCGTTGCGGCAACTCGCCTGCCAGCAGGGCCGTCAGAGAGGGCGCCTCAGGATGCAGGAGCACCGAGAGCAGTTTCGCCACATCCAGCACGCTTCCCCCGCCGATGCCCACGATCATCTGGGGCTGGCTGGCACCCAGCTGGCTGACAATCTGTGCCACATCGTGATGGCTGGGCTCTGCCGGTACCGTGTCAATGACCTCAACCTGACGCCCTTCGGCCGCCAGCAGGCGATGGATCGCCTGGGTCGCTTCCAGCGCGCCAACGTTCTGGTCGGTCACCAGCAGGATGCGGGTTTTACCTGACAACAGCGGGAGCAGGGCCGTTGAGGCGCCCGCCCCGCTAATGATTGTGCTGTGTATCGTCGCCACGCGTTTCTCCTTGGTAGTAATTGATTGAATTCAATCATTCATGAATCTAGTCACTCGTCTGGTGGGGAAAAGTTATAATTTATACGGCAGTTTAATAACTTGAGCTTGCTCACATTTAATCAAATATGATTGAATATAATCAGTTTCAGGTTTTCATCGACCACAAGGCAGAACAATGAACGACGGTAATAACCAGGTGCTGGTGCTGGCAGATGACTTTACGGGAGCCAATGACGCCGGCGTCAGCCTGGCGGAGGCGGGCATGTCGGTGGAAGTGGCCTTCAGCGCCGGGCAGCCATCAACCGCTCGGGCGCTAATTCTCAACAGCGACAGCCGGGCAATGAGCGCCGCCGCCGCCGCGGACAAGGTCACCGGTCTGCTGCGCGGCGCGGCAAGATTCGTCCCGCACTGGCAGGTAAAGAAGATTGACTCCACGCTACGCGGCAACCCCGGCGGCGAACTGGAGGCAATGATGGCGGCGCAAGGCTGCCGGCTGGCGGTGGTGGCCCCGGCGTATCCGGCGGCAGGAAGGCATACCCGGGACGGGCGCTGCTATGTGCATGGGGTGGCCCTCGATCAGACCGAATTTGCCAGCGATCCGAAAACGCCCGTGAGCCGGGCGGAGATTAGCGAAATTATCGCCATGCAGAGCCATCTTCCCTGTCTGACGTTGAGCGCTGCCCAGCTTCCGGCGGCATTAGCGACGGCGGGCGAGGAGAAGCGAGTGTTGATTGTCGACGCCTGGGAAGACCGCCATCTGGACCAGGTGATCGACGCCGTCGCGCCCCATGCGCGGGAGACCCTGCTGGTCGGCTCGGCGGGACTTTGCGAGGCGCTGGCGCGCCGCCTGCGCCGCAGCGAGCAGGGGCCGCTACTGGCGCTGGTTGGTTCGATGAGCGAGATGGCGCAGCGCCAGGTCGCTGCGCTGCAGGCGCATTCCCGGGTGATGAAGATTGAAATTGATGTCGAACAGGCCTTTAGCGGATCGCCGAAGGAGGAAGCCTCGCGGATCGCCGAGGTGCTGCGTGAGGGTCATCACTGCGTGGTGACAACTCGCCCGAATAACGCCGCCCGGCACGGGATTGAAGCCCAGTGTCGCAAACATGGCCTCAGCCGTGCGGCCTACGGGGAGCACATCTGCGCCTGGCTTGCCGACGTCACGGTGCAGGCGGTGGCGCTGTGCCCACCGGGCGCCCTGTACCTCTCTGGCGGCGATGTGGCCATCGCCGTCGCGCACGCGCTCGGCGCCACCGGATTTCAGATCCGTGGGCGGGTGGCGCAGTGTGTGCCTTACGGGCACTTTCTCGGCGGTCGCTGGTCGCGACCGGTGATGACCAAAGCAGGGGGATTCGGCACCGACACTACGCTGTTAAATGTTGTGAATTTTATTGAGGAGAAACTGAGTGTCTAACATGATTGCAGTGACAATGGGCGACCCGGCAGGGATTGGTCCGGAGATTATTATCAAATCCCTCGCCGAAGGGGCGCTGAGCGGCGCGCCGGTGGTGGTGGTGGGCTGCGCGCAGACGCTGCGGCGGATCCTGGCGCTGAATATTACGCCGCGGGCGGAGCTGCGCATCATTGACCATCCCGCCGAGGCGCGTTTTTCTCCAGCGACCATCAACGTCATTGATGAACCGCTCAGCGACCCGCAGGGACTGCGCCCTGGCGAAGTTCAGGCCCAGGCGGGGGACCTCGCGTTTCGCTGCATCAGGCGGGCGACCGCGCTGGCGCTGGACGGCGCGGTCGCGGCCATCGCGACCGCACCGCTAAATAAAGAGGCGCTGCATCTCGCCGGGCACGCTTTCCCCGGCCATACCGAACTGCTGGCCCACCTGACGCAGACCACCGATTACGCCATGGTGCTCTATACCGAGAAGCTCAAGGTTATCCATATCACCACCCATATCGCCCTGCGCCAGTTCCTCGATACCCTCAACCAGCCGCGAATCGAGACGGTGATTGGCGTGGCGGATCGGTTTTTGCGCCGGGTCGGCTATCAACGTCCGCGCATTGCGGTTGCCGGTGTTAATCCGCACGCTGGGGAGAACGGCCTGTTTGGCGATGAAGAGATCCGCATCGTCGCCCCCGCGGTCGCCGCCATGCGCGCGCAGGGAGTGGAGGTCACCGGCCCCTGTCCGCCGGACACCGTATTTATGCAGTGTCACGAAGGCATGTACGACATGGTGGTGGCGATGTATCACGATCAGGGGCATATTCCGCTGAAGCTGCTCGGGTTCTATGATGGGGTGAATATTACCGCCGGGCTGCCGTTTATCCGCACCTCAGCGGATCATGGCACCGCGTTTGATATTGCCTGGACAGGTAAAGCGAAGTCTGAGAGCATGGCAACCTCCATTGAGCTCGCCATGCACATCGCGCAGGAATAACATGAAGGGATATAACCGGTTAGAGCAGATTATGGACTTCCTGAAAAGCCATAATCTGGTGACAGTCGACCAGCTGGTGGCGGCGACCAACGCCTCGCCGGCCACCATTCGCCGCGACCTGATCAAACTCGATCAGGAAGGGGTGATCAGCCGCACGCATGGCGGGGTGACGCTGAACCGGTTTATTCCTTCCCAGCCGACGACGCTGGAGAAAGCCCAGCGCAGTCCGCTGGAAAAGCAGGCTATCGCCAGCGCGGCGGCCGCGCTGGTGAAGGCCGGCGACGCGATTGTGCTTGACGCCGGCACCACCATGATTGAGCTGGCGCGGCAGATCACCCATCTGCCGCTGCGGGTGATCACCAGCGATTTACATATCGCGCTGTTTTTGTCGGAATTTAAGCAGATAGAAGTGACGATTATCGGTGGGCGCATCGATGACAGCAGCCAGTCGTGCATCGGCGATCACGGCCGCCGCCTGCTGCAGACCATCTGGCCGGACCTTGCCTTCGTCAGTTGCAACGGCTGGGACCTCGAGAAGGGGATCACCGCCCCGACGGAGGAGAAGGCTGCCCTGAAACGTGATCTGATGGCTAATGCCCGGCGGCGCATCCTGCTGGCGGACAGCTCCAAATACGGCGCCTGGTCACTGTTCAATATTGCCCCGCTGGAGTCGTTGACCGATATCGTCACCGACGCCCATCTGCCGGAGGCGACCCGCGAGGCGCTGGTGACCCTTTCCCCGCAGCTGATCATTGCCGACTGACTCGCAGGCTGCCGTCAGGGCAGACGGGCGATATTGGCCTTAATCACCGCCATCGACTGGCTGAACTTCGCCTGCTCCTCGGCGGCCAGCTGCAGCTCAATAATCTGCTCCACGCCACCCTGGGCCAGCACCGCCGGCACCCCAGCCGCCGCGCCGCTGACGCCGTACTCACCGTCAAGAATGCAGGAGACTGCCAGCGCACGGTGGCTGCCGGTGAAGATATTGCGGCAGATCTCGGCGATGGTGCCTGCCACGCCATATTCGGTGCAGCCTTTGCCCGCGTAGATCTCAAACCCCAGTTTTCGTACTTTTTCGGCCATTGCCTCGCGGTCGAGCGGCCGGCCGGTACGTTGCTGGTAGAGGTTGGCGATCGGTGAGCCATACACCGAGGAGTGTGACCATACCGGAAACTGGGTATCGCCATGCTCGCCGAGGATAAAAGCGTCGATGCTTTGGGCGCCAATATCCAGTTCCTGCGCCAGCAGGCGACGCAGGCGGGTGGTATCCAGCCAGACGCCGGTGCCCAGCACCTGACTGCGCGGCAGGCCGGAGAGCTGCCATACCTGCCAGGTGATGATGTCGCAGGGGTTGGTGGCCACCAGAAAGATGCCGTTAAACCCGTTGGCCATCATCGTCGGCACAATACTTTTCACAATCTTCGCCGTCGTGGTCAGTTCATCCAGCCGACTCTGACCGGGGCGCAGCGCACCGCCGGAAACGGTGATCACCGCGATATCGACATCAGCGCAGTCGCTGGCTTCCCGGGTGGAGATGGTCATCATCCCTGGCAGATAGGCCGCGGCATCGCTGAGATCCTGGGCATGGGCCTCGGCGCGCTGTTGGTTAAGGTCGACGAGGATCAGTTCCTCGCAAATGCTCTGGTTGAGCAGGGCGTAGGCCGCCGACGCGCCGACATTGCCGGCGCCAATAATCATCACTTTACGGGCTTTGGTGTGCATATTCAGATCTCAAGTACGAACGGAAGGAGATAAAATTACTGTGTTTCAGTGAGTTAGCGCAAGAGGTGGGCAGCAATATAAGTTAATGCTATGGCGGAAACGGGTCGAGGCCGCGCTACAGTGGCGTAAAAAAAGGAGTTCACCTATGTATACCGTTACCGACATCGCCCCCACCGACTCCGCATTTACCGCCCTGATTGCCGCTCTCGACGCCTGGCAGGAGACACTCTATCCGGCAGAGAGCAACCATTTGCTGGACCTCAGCCAGCTGCCGCCGCAGACGGTGATCGCCCTGGTCATCCGCAGCCCGCAGGGCGAGGCCGTTGGCTGCGGGGCTATCGTCCTCAGTGAGGAAGGTTTCGGCGAGATGAAGCGGGTCTATATCGATCCGCAGCACCGCGGACAGCAGCTGGGAGAAAAGCTGCTGGCGGCGCTGGAAGCGAAAGCGCGCCAGCGCGACTGTCATACGCTGCGGCTTGAAACCGGTATCCATCAGCATGCGGCGATCACCCTCTACACGCGCAACGGCTACCAGACCCGCTGCGCGTTTGCGCCGTATCAGCCCGATCCGCTCAGCGTGTTTATGGAGAAACCGCTGTTTGCCGATCTTCGTTCAGCAGCGCTATAAACGCCTCCAGCTGGCGGGTTTTGGCGCCCCGGCGCCACACCAGCCAGGTGGTTAGCCAGCGCCACTCTTCGGCCAGCGGCCAGGCGGAAACCTGCTGATGGCCGGGCATACTCTCCAGCATACTGCGCGGGATCAACGCCAGGCCCGCGCCGGCGATCACGCAGGCCAGCATCCCGTGGTAAGACTCCATCTCGTGGATCCTGCCCGGGGTCGCTCTGTCGGCATGGAACCAGCTTTCAAAATGCCGGCGGTAAGAGCAGTTGGCGCGAAAGGCGTAAACGTTGGCCCCGTTCACTTCGCTGGCGCGGGCGATGGGCGCGTGGCCGTACGGGGCGACGATCATCATCTCTTCCGGGAACACCGGCAGCCCCTCCAGACCCGGATGCACCAGCGGGCCGTCAACGAACGCGGCGCTCAGGGCGCCTTCCAGCACGCCGTCGATCATCGTTCCGGAAGGGCCAGTGGAGAGCGCCAGGTGAATTTTCGGGTAGCGCTGATTAAAGTGGGCCAGGGTGGTGGGGATCCGTACCGCCGCGGTACTCTCCAGCGAACCCAGGGAGAACAGCCCCTGGGGTTCGTCGCCCGCCACCACCATCCGCGCCTCGTCCACCAGGGCGAGGATCTGCTGACTGTAGCGCAAAAAGCTGTGTCCCGCAGGCGAGAGGCGCAGGCGCTGGTTCTCGCGGATAAACAGCTCTACGCCGAGGTCTGCTTCCAGCTGGCGGATGCGGGTGGTGAGGTTGGACGGCACGCGATGCACTTTCTGCGCCGCCTGGGTAATGCTGCCGGTGCTGGCGACAGCGTTAAACATCTCTAGCTGAGTCAGGTCCATACTATTCTTCTTTTGTGAATGCGTTGCTTAATATTATTCATTTTCAATGAATGGAAAGGTAAGCCAGAATACGGTTACTTCGCAAGCAACGAGAGAGAGAATAACGATGAATTTATCTGCAACGCACGCGGTTTCCGTCAACCCGACTACCGGTGAGGTGGTCTCCTCGCTGCCCTGGGCCAGCGAACGCGAGGTCGATGCGGCTATCGCTCTCGCCGCGGCAGGCTATCGCCAATGGCGTCAAACGCCGCTCGCCGAGCGCGCCGACGCCCTGCGTCGCATCGGGGCCGCGCTGCGCGCCCGAGGTGAAGAGGTGGCCCAGATGATCACCCTCGAGATGGGCAAACCGATTGCCCAGGCTCGCGGCGAGGTGGCGAAATCCGCCAATCTCTGCGACTGGTACGCCGAGCACGGCCCGGCGATGCTGGCGACGGAAGCCACCCAGGTGGAAAATAATCAGGCGGTGATTGAGTATCGTCCCCTGGGCGCCATTCTGGCGGTTATGCCATGGAACTTCCCGGTCTGGCAGGTGCTGCGCGGCGCGGTGCCGATCCTGCTGGCCGGCAACAGCTACCTGCTGAAGCATGCCCCGAACGTGATGGGCAGCGCCCGCCTGCTGGGCGAGATTTTTGCCGCCGCCGGCCTGCCGGATGGCGTGTTCGGTTGGGTGAATGCCACCAATGACGGTGTTTCGCAGATCATCAATGACGATCGCATCGCGGCGGTGACCGTCACCGGCAGCGTCCGTGCCGGGAAGGCGATTGGCGCCCAGGCGGGCGCGGCGCTGAAGAAATGCGTGCTTGAGCTGGGGGGATCCGATCCCTTTATCGTACTCAACGATGCCGACCTGGATGAGGCGGTGAAGGCCGCCGTCACCGGCCGCTATCAGAACAGCGGCCAGGTGTGCGCCGCGTCGAAACGCTTTATCCTCGAAGCCGGTATTGCCGACGCGTTCACCCGCAAATTCGTCGACGCCGTCGCGGCGCTGAAGATGGGCGACCCGCGCGATGAGCAAAACTACGTCGGGCCGATGGCGCGTTTCGACCTGCGCGATGAACTGCACCAGCAGGTAACGGCGACCCTTGATGAAGGGGCGACTCTGCTGCTGGGCGCGGAAAAAATCGAAGGGGCGGGCAACTACTATGCGCCAACGGTGCTGGGCAATGTTACCGCCGGGATGACCGGCTTTCGCCAGGAGCTATTTGGTCCGGTAGCGACCCTGACCACCGCTCGCGACGCTGACCATGCGCTGGCCCTCGCCAACGACAGCGAGTTTGGCCTGTCGGCAACGGTCTATACCACCGACGAGGCGCAGGCCCAGCGCTTCGCCCGCGAGCTGGAGTGCGGCGGCGTCTTTCTCAACGGCTACTGCGCCAGCGACGCCCGCGTGGCCTTCGGCGGCGTGAAGAAGAGCGGTTTTGGTCGCGAGCTGTCGCATTTTGGTCTGCACGAGTTCTGTAATGCGCAGACCGTCTGGAAAGACCGTCGCTAATCAACGTTAGCCCCTGACGACCGTCGCCCACCTCTGCTATACTCGCCCACCAAATTTCGATGGTGGGCAAGGAGCTGCATGTGGCGGCGGTGATCAATAACGCAATGCTGGAAGCCATTCTGGCAGAAATCAGGCCGCTGATTGGCCGCGGTAAAGTGGCGGATTACATTCCGGCGCTGGCCAGCGTCAGCGGCGATAAGCTTGGCATCGCGATCAGCACGGTGGACGGGCAGCATTTTGCCGCCGGCGATGCGCATGAACGTTTTTCCATCCAGTCTATCTCCAAGGTATTGAGCCTGGTGGTGGCCATGAACCACTATCAGGAAGAGGAGATCTGGCAGCGGGTGGGCAAAGATCCCTCCGGCCAGCCCTTTAACTCCCTTCTGCAGCTGGAGATCGAGCAGGGCAAACCGCGTAACCCGTTTATCAACGCCGGGGCACTGGTGGTCTGCGACATGCTACAGAGCCGGCTTAGCGCCCCGCGTCAGCGGATGCTGGAGATTGTCCGCCGCCTGAGCGGCGTGCCCGATATCGCCTACGATCCGGTGGTGGCCCGCTCTGAATTCGAGCATTCGGCGCGCAACGCCGCCATCGCCTGGCTGATGAAATCCTTCGGTAACTTCCATAACGACGTCGCCACTGTGTTGCAGAACTATTTCCACTACTGTTCGCTGGAGATGAGCTGCGTTGAGCTGGCGCGGACCTTCCTGTTCCTCGCCGATCGCGGTATCGCCCCGCACCTGGAGGCACCGGTTATCGCGCCCATTCAGTCCCGTCAGGTGAATGCCCTGATGATGACCAGTGGCATGTACCAGAACGCCGGTGAATTCGCCTGGCGCGTTGGCCTGCCGGCGAAATCGGGCGTCGGCGGCGGAGTTGTGGCGATTGTGCCGCAGGAGATGGCGATCGCCGTGTGGAGCCCGGAGCTTGACGACGCCGGGAACTCGCTGGCCGGCGTGGCGCTGCTGGAAAAACTGACTCAGCGGATGGGGAGGTCGGTGTTCTGATGGTTGAGCAGGATCGGTTGTTTGCCCGCCTGGCGCGCTCGACGTTTCGTTCACGCTTTCGACTCGGGGTCAAAGAGCGGCAATACTGTCTCGATAAGGGGCCGGAGATCATCGACCAGCACGCTGCGGATTTTATCCGCCAGCGGCTGGCGCCCGCCGAACCGATGAACGACGGTAAGCAGACGCCGATGCGCGGCCATCCGGTATTTATCGCCCAGCATGCGACCGCCACCTGCTGCCGCGGCTGTCTGGAAAAATGGCACGCCATTCCCCACGGCCGCGCGCTGAGCGAGCAGGAGCAGCGCTATGTGGTGCAGGTGATCCATCACTGGCTGGTGCTGCAGATGAACGGCCCGTCTGTGCGGTAATCTGCATTTGATCGGCGCCGGAGTATGCCTGATAAATATTCTCATGTTATGATAATCCGCTAACTAATTATTAACATAATAATTGCCTGAAACAATTAGACGGATAATTACTGAATGTCTTCACTGTCGATTCGGTCATTTACGCTGTTTCGTGAAGAGCAGCCCGTGCGCGACGCACTGGTATTATTCACGTTAACGCTACTACTGCATTTTCTGGGGGCTATGCTGCGCCTGGTGCAGGAGCTCTCATTCTTCTGGCCGCTCAATGCCGTGATGGCCGGGATCTTTGCGCGCTATGTCTGGCTTAATCGCAGCTATTTTTATGCCGTCTGTTTTGCGGCAATGCTGGTTTATGACGGACTCACTTCGCGCTGGGGGATGGGCTTTGCCTCATTGCTGATTAATTTCTCCAATATTGTCTTTATTGTGGTGCTGGCGCAGCTGGTGCTGTGGGATAAGCGACGCGCCGACTCCATGCCCGGCCCGATTAATGCGCTTAATTTATTCTGTTTTTGCTTGTTTGCCGCCTTATTGTGCGCCGCCGTCGGCGCCCTGGGGTCGGTGGATGTTGAACGCGCCACCTTTATTCCCCAACTGGCAGACTGGTTTAGCGAACAGTTCTCGACAGCGGTGCTGATCCTGCCGTTTATTCTGACCCTGACGTTGCCTTCGGCATTAAGCGGTTTTCGTTTTCGCCAGCTGCTGCCCGCGCTGGCGCTGGTGCTGTCGATAGCCCTCGGCGTGGCGGTGGGCGGCGCCGGCAGCATTACCTTCCCGTTGCCGGCCCTGATCTGGTGCGCCGTTCGTTATCCGCTGCCGCTGACCTGCCTGTTAACCTTTCTCACCGGTATCAGCGAGATATTGCTGGTCGCCAACTCGTTAATTCACTTTTCGCCGGATGCGCGAATGCAGCCGTGGCAGCTGTTCTCCACCCGTCTCGGCATTGCCGCTATGCTGATTAGCCCGGTGATTGTCGCTTCCAGTGTCGAAGCGATTAACACGCTGGTGAAACAGCTGGCCCTGCGCGCTGATTTTGATTTTCAGACCCGGGTGTATTCCCGTTCCGGACTGAGCGAGGCGCTGAAGCGTCAGGCATTGCCCGCCGATAAGCTGCTGACGGTGATGGTGCTGGATATCGATGGCTTCAAACGGGTGAATGATGCTCTGGGCCATGAAGGTGGCGATTGCGTATTGACCCAGTTTGCCCAACAGGTTCGGCAACTGGTGGACGAGCAGGGGATGGTTGCCCGAATTGGCGGTGAAGAGTTTGCGGTGGCGGCGGTCGTCGACAGTACCCAGCAGGGCTATTTACTGGCGGAAAAAATCCGCCACGGGGTGGAGTCGCAACCCTTCGGCCTCGGGCAGAATCCAATCCATCTGACCATCAGTATGGGGCTGGAGACGCGCGAGGTGGGGCACGCTCGGATCACGGAGCTGTTTAACCAATTGCTGATGGCGGCAGACGAGGAGATGGTCAAAGCCAAACAGACCGGTCGCAACCGCATCTGTATGCCAGCGCTAACCGAAAGCGCACCATAAGAAAATCCTATACGGAATCCGCTTGTGTTAATTTTTGGTTAAAAACATAGTGATGTGGTCAATTACAGGGAGCTTCCATGACCACATCCTTTTCACTGCGCACGCTGTCGCGTGACGATATTCTGCACCACCTCCCGGCATTAAGCGATATCCTGGCAAGCTGCGTCAACGGCGGCGCCTCGGTAAGTTTTATGCTGCCCTTTAGCGCGCAGACGGCGACTACTTTCTGGCAACACACTGCCGACAGCGTGGCGGCCGGGGAGCGCATCGTACTGGTGGCCCTCGACGCCAGCGAGCAACCCATCGGTACCGTGCAACTTATTACCCGCCAACCGGAAAACCAGCCCCATCGTGCGGATGTCGCTAAACTTTTGGTTCACCAAAATGCCCGCCGCCAGGGGATTGCCAACGCGCTGATGAGCGAGCTAGAGCATGTTGCCCGACAGGAAGGGAAGACGGTGTTGGTGCTGGACACGGCAGCCGGTAGCGGGGCGGAGCAGTTCTATGTCCGCTGTGGCTGGGAAAAAGTGGGGGAAATCCCGCGCTATGCGCTGATGCCTGACGGAGAGATGACCGCCACCTCACTGTTCTATAAGTTTTTGCCCTGACGGCCGCTATTGCAGAATGCTTTGATCAAAACGGGGTTTCACTGGTAGAAAAACCTGATAACTTATTGGACCAATTACTCAGGTTGTATGACTACTATTAGAGGGAACCCATTGTGAAAACATTAAACCGTCGTGATTTCCCCGGCGCGCAGTACCCTGACCGTATCATCCAGTTTGGTGAAGGCAACTTCCTGCGCGCATTCGTTGACTGGCAGATAGATCTCCTCAACGAGCATACCGACCTGAATGCGGGCATTGTGGTCGTCCGTCCTATTGCGACGGATTTCCCGCCTTCACTGAGCACCCAGGACGGCCTTTACACCACCATTATTCGCGGTCTGAACGAGAAGGGTGAGGCGGTGAGCGACGCGCGTCTGATCCGCTCGGTCAACCGGGAGATCAGCGCTTACGCTGACTTCGACGCTTTTTTACGTCTGGCGCATAACCCGGAGATGCGGTTTGTCTTCTCCAATACCACTGAGGCGGGCATCAGCTACCATGCAGGGGATCGTTTTGACGACGCGCCGCCGGTCAGCTATCCGGCGAAACTGACGCGCCTGTTGTTTGAGCGCTACCAGCATTTCGCCGGTGCGGCCGACAAGGGATGGGTGATTATTCCCTGCGAACTGATCGATTATAACGGCGAGGCGCTGCAGGCGCTGGTGCTGCGCTATGCTGCCGAGTGGCAACTGCCGCAGGCGTTTATCCGCTGGCTGACCTCAGCGAACACCTTCTGTTCGACGCTGGTGGATCGCATCGTAACCGGCTATCCGCGTGATGAAGTGGCGGCCCTTGAGGCACAGACTGGCTATAAAGATGCCTTCCTTGATACCGCCGAGCATTTCTACCTGTTTGTGATCCAGGGGCCTGCCTCGCTGGCGGCCGAGCTGCGTCTCGATAAACTGCCGCTGAATGTGCGCATTGTGGACGATATCAAGCCGTATAAAGAGCGCAAAGTGGCGATCCTCAATGGGGCGCATACCGCGCTGGTGCCGGTGGCTTTCCAGGCTGGGATCGACACCGTGGGTGAGGCGATGAACGATGCGGAGATTTGCGCGTTTGTCGAAAAAGCGATTTATGACGAGATTATTCCGGTGCTGGATCTGCCGCGCGATGAGCTTGAATCATTTGCCAGCGCCGTGACCGGGCGCTTCCGTAACCCGTATATTAAACATCAGCTGCTCTCGATTGCGCTCAACGGTATGACCAAATACCGCACCCGCATTCTGCCGCAGCTGCTGGCAGGGCAGCAAAAGAGTGGGCAACTGCCGCCGCGGCTGACTTTTGCGCTGGCAGCACTGATCGCCTTCTACCGGGGAGAGCGGGAGGGTGAACGCTATCCGGTACAGGATGATGCCGAATGGTTGACGCGATACCAGACGCTGTGGGCCCGGCATCGGGATCGCCAGATGAGCACCCGCGAGCTGGTGAGTGCGGTACTCAGCGTAGAGGCTCACTGGGAACAGGACTTGAGCCAGATCCCGGGGCTGGTGGAGCAGGTGACTGCCGACCTCGATGCTATCCTGTCCCGCGGTATGCGTGATGCTGTACAGCCCTTGTGCTGATAGCGGACGTCATTGACCCGGCTGCGGCCGGGTTTTAAAGCCCCTTCATTAGTTACAACATGCTTTTTTATCACGGCTATCGAGCCGGTCGGTCACTCCGCTGCAAAAAAGCCTTTTAGTGCCAAATCGCCCCCTGCAAGGAGAGAATTGCCGCTATGCCGCTTGAACATGTGGCTGCACAGGAAAATAATGGTTTGAACCCATTTTCCCTGCCAATGTTCGCAGGCTAATTCATTCATCTGTAAGGAAACTCGCATGGTCATCGATATCCGGGAAATACGGCCGCACGACAAAGCCGAATGGCTTAATCTCTGGGAAGGCTATACCCGCTTCTATGGCAGCCCGCAGCCGGAAGAGGTGACCGAATGCACCTGGCAGCGAATGCTGGACATGAACTCCCCGGTGCTGGGCAGGGTGGCTGTGGTCGATGATACGGTGGTGGGGTTCGCCATCTGCATTCTTCACGAGGGAACCTGGGTCACCACGCCAATCTGCTATCTGGAGGATCTGTTTGTCGATCCTGCCTTCCGTGGACAAGGCATTGCCAGAACAATCATTAAGTCGCTGCAAACCGAAGGGGCAGACAAAGGCTGGTCGCGGTTGTACTGGCATACGCGCCATGATAATCCAGCCCGTCATCTGTATGATGAGTTTACCCCGGCTGACGATTATGTGCGCTACAGGATCACGCTTGGGTCCTGAAGCGGTAAGAGGTTGTTAAGCTTTTCCCGCTATAACAGGGGAAACCGGCTCAGGAGAAGCAACGATGGAAAAACGTCTCGACACAGTGGTCAATCTGATTATGTTTCTTTCACTATTGGCTACGGCCTGGGATCTCTCACTGGTGCATCATCTCGCCTGGTAGCCTGAAACGCGGCGCCTCTTGCGGCGCCGCTGGCGTTATTCATCCGCCATCTTCCCTGCGCTAAAACTCCAGTCCTCCCGCTGGTTAAACTGGATAACCACCATCACGTCCTGCGGGCTGACCGCCATCTCATCGTCTAACCGCGCACAGAGTCGACGATAAAGCCCCTGTTTCTGCGCCCGGCTGCGCGGTTTCCCGGCGAAAATATGAAACAGCACGAAGTAATAGCTAACTGAGATATTTTTAACCGGGCAGGGTGCGAGTGAATTTAAACAAAAAAGAGTAAAGTCAATAATACTATCAAGGCCATCATTTTATAAGTATATTGAAAGGCCAAATGATCATAAGAAATATGTGCAGGAACAATGAATGATCTAATAAAGGAAGGATCTGATTATCTATTATAGGGATTTCATTATTACCTCTATCGAGGCAGAGCGTATTCTGGCCATGAAATTTGATGAAGCATTTTCTGGAGTGAAAAAGAATGTTATTGATACACTGAATCAAATGGGAAATGGTATAACCCGTGCTTCGTATTATACTTCCTGCTTAATGGATAATTATCAGGATGTTTGCTCTAAGTTAAAGCAAGAGGACACAAGATTTATTGCAGGGCTGGCGCAGTTAGTTAAAAACCGTGATATCATTTTCCAAATGATTAAAATATATATAGAAACCTACTTTCAAAATAAAAAAGAAGAAAAAGCTCAATATATTCTCAAGAAGCTTGTCGGGGCGGGAGTTTACATATCATCAGCAGGATTAACTAATCGGATTTTAATCATGGCAGTAGCAACCATGATTTGCCAGACTTCCAGGTTTAATACTGTTGTATATGGGCGTATCAACAGGGCAAGGTCATTAGTCCTTAAAGGGAGTGTAACTGCTACCGCAGTGGTATTGAACGTGTATGGATTGATTCAGGATGCCGCAAAGAGCGCTGACAATTTGAAAATGCATAATTCATTTTATTACAATGCCTTATATGCCAACCATCTGGAGATGATGTACTTTCTCATCGAACCTGTCCTCACAGGAGTTCCTTATTTAAATCCGATGATTATTTCTGATGATGAACTTGCTGAATTACTTATTAAATTAATGAGGTGAATGAATGGGTTTCTTGAAAAGATGGTTAAAGGAAGAGTTCATTCTTTTTTTATGGGGGTGGGGCATTGTATTATTAATCATTGTATTTAGCATGATTGCAGTCTCTCTTTTTCCTGACATTGCCATTAACTTAATAGGACTTTTTATTTTATTAATCATTGGGTTTCACGTTGTTGTTTGGTTTAAAGTTAAAAACTGATATGAAAGAGGAGGGGTAATGTCAAATCCAGCATATTTATGGTTAACTGATGAGAATGATTCGCCTATTATAGGTTCTTGCCTGATGCCCACACGCACAGGTTCCATCGAATTGCGCGCAGTGAATCATCATGTTTGGTTACCTACCGATAATAATACAGGAAAGCTGACGGGAACCCGTCTTCATACACCGGTTAAAATTCAAAAAGAGTTTGACAGAACAACACCTTTGTTATTTAGGGCTCTTTGTGAAGGTCGAACATTAAAATCGGCAACGCTAAAAATGTACAGAATAAATGAGGCGGGACTGGAAATTGAATATTTTAACATAGCGATGGCGAATATTAAGATTACGGCAATCACACCAAATTTACATCCGGCCGGAATGACAAGTACTCACCTTGAAGACATTGATTTCCGTTATGAGACGATCACCTGGAGATACACAGAAGGGAGCATCATGTATCGTGATTCATGGAACGATCGCTGTTGTGCCTGGTAGCAAATGATATAGTCCTGAAACGCGGCGCCTCTTGCGGCGCCGCTGGCATTATTCATCCGCCATCTTCCCTGCGCTAAAACTCCAGTCCTCCCGCTGGTTAAACTGGATAACCACCATCACGTCCTGCGGGCTGACCGCCATCTCATCGGCTAACCGCGCACAGAGCCGACGATAAAGCCCCTGTTTCTGCGCCCGGCTGCGCGGTTTCCCGGCGAAAATATGAAACAGCACGAAGCGGGCGCTGCGTCCGTCGCTGAGGTAGTTCGGGTCGTAAATGCGCCGCTCGTCGGCGGCCTGCTCGATAAACTGAAATTTATCTGCTGACGGCACGTCGAACTCCGCCACCAGACACTCATGAAAGAGCGCCGACAATTGAGCAAACTCCGTGGGACGCCAGGCCATGCCAAGCGATATGCGAGTCAGGGGCATGGTGTCTCCTGCTCATTCAGACAGGTCAGGGCGCTGGCCGCCGCCGGCCAGCCGGCATAGAACGCCAGATGGGTAAACAGCTCGACGATTTCGGCCTGGCTCAGGCCATTTTGATAGCCGAGAGCGATATGCCACGGCAGCTGCTGGGTTTTACCCAACGCCGTCAGGGCAGAAAGGGTAATCAGGCTCCGTTCGCGGGGCGACAGATCGCGGCGTGCCCAGATATCACCAAACAGTACCGTTTCGGTCAGTTCGGCCAGTTTTGGCGCAATGGCGGCCAGGGTGTTGCGATTAACAGCGTTATTTTCCACAGTGACTCCCGTTATTGGGTGTTGAGATGGCAATCACTGTCGCATGCCGGGAAAGAGGTTGAATATCGCAATGTTCAGGATGTTTCATCCTGATAAGCAGGACGATTTTTCGCCCTGTTTTCCATGCCCATTACTACGCTTAAGCGCACATGCCGATCAGACGACTATTTTTCGCGCCACGATAAACAGTCTGGGGAATCGCAGGAGCACCTTTCCGTTACACTGTAACGGATAGTGGGCGGTCAGCAATTCGACATAGCGTATCAGGAACGCGCTTCTGGACTGCTCGTCCAGGCCGGCCAGATAGGGACGCAATCCGGTCCCCTGCAGCCAGTCGCTTATCGCCTGATGGGAAGCGAGGGGATGAAAATAGGTGGTGCGCCAGATATCAACTTCACAACCCTGACGGGTCAGCATGCCATACCAGGCGTCCGGCGGGAGCAAGGGCTGGCGCCCGCGGTCCGGTAATCCTTGTTCGTTGGCGACCTGGCGCATCAGGGTATGCGAAGGTTCCTGCCAGTTATCCGGCATTTGCACAGCCAGCGTCCCGTTGACTGCCAGCTGCGCCACCAGATGCGGAAACAGCGTCTCATGATCCGCCAGCCACTGCAGAGAGGCGTTCGCATAGATCACGTCTACCGGTTGCGCAGGCCGCCAGCGGGCAATATCGGCGTCGATGAACTCACAGTCGGGTAAGGCCTGTGCCGCCTGCGCCAGCATGGCCGGGGAGTTATCGATACCGGTGATTGCCGCCAGTGGCCAGGCGGCGCGCAGCAGGCGGGTGCTGTTTCCCGGCCCGCAGCCAAGGTCGACAACGTGCTCAACCTGCAGATGGGCGATACGCGAGAGCAGATCGGCCGCGGGGCGGGTACGTTCAGCGTCAAATTGCAAATACAAAGAAGGGTTCCAGTCAGCCATAGCGCGTTCCTGTGTGAGGGAAGACTGGGCAAAGCATAGAACGCCACAGGCCGACTGTCAGCCGCCGAATGTGACCAGCGGTAACCCACTTCGTGACAGTGTCACAAAAAGAATAAACATCGTGGGGTTTTCGCGTCTTGTCGTTACGCTCAGGGATGCGGTGGGATGGACAGTCACTGCGCCCGCAATGGGCGCAATGTCTTATTCGGCGTTCTTGAGCGCTTCGGCTCGGCTGGCGGTGGCGTAAACAAAATCCAGCATCGGTTCGAGATCGGTGTCGTAACCGGCCTGAATGATTTTTCCTCGCAGCCATTCGATTTCGCTGGTGATATCGGGCGGGAAGATGTTGTTATCCTGCGCCCGGCGTAGCCATTTCAGCAGAAAGTTATTCTTTCCTCTGATACCGCCCGATTTTTTCGACTTTCCGTGCATCTTCAGCGCGACCAGGACGCAGTAATAGAAATGAACGCGCTGATTAAAACTTTGGTGCATGTCTGTGTTTCCCGCCAGAATCAGGAATTCACCGTGTGGGTCAGTGATTCGGATTGGACTACGGCGCCGGGCTGGATCGTTGTGCGATCTCTGTTGTTCTCCGCTACCGTCCTTGCATCTGTCGTCAGACGCTGAGGAGGATGTTTGCACGGAAGCCGAATCGTCGTCAATTGCCGATTCGTTTTTTGCCCGCGGCGACCCGCGGGCCAGGCCTGATTACGCCCTTGAGACGGCTCTCTGTTGTCGCTGGACGCGTAAAATGAGCAGGAAAGCGAACACCACGACGATCGCCGCCAACAGATATAGCGTGGCGAGGTCGTAGAAGCCGGCGACCCATCCGGCCAGCGGCCCGGTGAGTCCCAGCGCCAGGTCAAGAAACGCCGAGTAGGTGCCGAGGGCGGTCCCCTGGTTTTGCTCTTCCACCTGTTTGACTGCCTCGACCCCTAACGCCGGGAAGACCAGGGAAAAACCCGAACCGGTGAGAAAGGCGCCGACGCCGGCCACCCAGGCTGACGGCGCCAGCCAGATCAGCAGCAGGCCAAGACACTCGATCACAAAGCAGACCAGCGAGACCGGGACCCCGCCATAGCGGGTAATGGTATTTCCCAGCACCAGGCGGACGCAGATAAAGCCGACGCTGAACAGGGAGAGGGTAAACGCCGCGCCCTGCCAGCTGTGCGCCGCAAAATAGAGGGTGATGAAGGTGGCGATAACGCCGAAGCCAACGGTACCAAAGGCCAGCCCCAGGCCATAAGGCCAAATTTTTCGGACCACCGCGTGAAAGGGCGCTCTGACCCCAGCGGTCACGCTGACATCCTGGCGGGTGCGGGCGAACAGCAGGCCGATGGCGGCCACCACCACCACCACCGTGGCAAATCCGCTAATGCCGAAATAGTGGTTAAGGGTGACCCCCAGCGGCGCCCCGATCGCCATGGCGACATAGGTCGCCACGCCATTCCAGGAGATCACCCGCGAGGTATGGATCGCGCCGACAGTTTTGATCCCCCAGAGCGTGGCGCCGGTCGCGGTAAAGCTCTCCCCGACGCCAAGAAACACCCGGCCCGCCAGCAGCGCGGCGATGGCTAGCATCGGCGTCGCCTGCAGCAGCACCGCCAACAGGGTAAATGCGCCGCTCAGCAGACAGCAGATGATCCCGAGACTGACCACTTTTTTCGGGCCCCAGATATCGGTATAGCGCCCGGCGTGCGGTCGACTGATCAGCGTTGAAATGTATTGCAGGCTGATCACAATCCCGGCGACAAAGGTGCTGTAGCCCAGCTGATAGTGAATGTACCCCGGCAGTACGGCCAGCGGCAGGCCGATGGAGAGATAGCAGATACAGGTGAAGACAACGATCGAAATGATGCGCAAATTGAGTTGCGTGGTGCTGACGGAAGTGCTCATAGGGATAAGTGTTTAATACAAGGGATGTTTAGCATAGCGCGCCGCGAGGGCGCTGGCGAGTCGCGATGGCGTTTTATCCGTTACGGATGTTCGTGCATGCGCCCGCCATTAATAGGGTTTGCCGCTGGCGCCTGCGTACGGGCATGATGGCGTTATCTTACCGCCGCGTTCAGGAGAGAACATGTCCCACGATTTCGCTGATAATTTCGCTGATATTGACGTTTTGTTCATTGCGGGCTTCGGTCCCATCACCCGCAGCACGTCGCAAAGCCGTGACTTCTATTGTCAGGCGTTGGGGTTGCCGCTGAAGCCGATGCCGGGTAACGAGGCGTATCTGCTCAGCGAGCAGGATGCCATCGGCGGGGTGAAACATTTCGCGCTGTGGCCGCTGGCGCAGGCGACGCAGTCCTGCTTTGGTCAGGACCAGTGGCCGGAGACGGAGCCGGTGCCGCAGGCATGGATTGAGTTTGAGGTCCGCGACCTGGCTGCGGCGACGGCGCGGCTGCAGCAGCAAGGATACCGCCTGCTCGTCGCGGCGCGCGACGAACCGTGGGGACAGACGGTCACCCGATTGCTCAGTCCGGAAGGGCTGCTGGCCGGGCTCACGGTGACGCCGTGGCTGCGGGCGGAAGAGTCTTAACGCCCACGCCGGGCGCTGCGCAGGACACACAGGAGAGGCTATTGACTCTCCTCGTGATCGGAAGCGCTTCGCACTTCTCCCCAGGTACGGTTTTGCAATACAGTGCGATAGCCGTCCCGGTCGACGAAAGTGACGCCATTGACCTCCCAGTAAGGGTTAAACGCCGTGACGCGCAGAAATCCGGCGGCGTCCATGGCGGCGCACTGTGCTTCCCATTCCGCCTGCTGCGGGTAATACAGCACCAGCAAATCTTCATCTCCTGGCGAGGGAGTGACGGGATGGTGGCGACAGTGGGTGAATTCCAGATGCCAGTCTGCGGCGGGCGCGCCGAGCATTATCCCGCTGAATCCTTCATGATCGGTAAAACTGCCGAGCTGCTGAAGCCCCAGCCCGGCGCAATACATGCTGGCGGCGGCGTCCAGTTCACTGACCGGTCTGGCGATGCGCATATGACAGAACGACATAATGACTCCCGTAAGGCGTGGGCCGGGTCAGGCGTAGCCGCCACCCGGCAAAAAAGCGGCATCATAGCCGCGACCTGGCGCCCGGCGGCGCTGCGCTTGCGCGGGCCTACGGACCGAAGAATCGCTTTAGCGCTGAAAGCGCAGCCCTGTAGGCCGGGTCAGGCGTAGCCGCCACCCGGCAAAAAAACGGCATCATAGCCGCGACCTGGCGCCCGGCGGCGCTGCGCTTGCGCGGGCCTACGGACCGAAAAATCGCTTTAGCTGAAAGCGCAGCCCTGTAGGCCGGGTCAGGCGCAGCCGCCACCCGGCAAAAAAGCGGCATCATAGCCGCGACCTGGCGCCCGGCGGCGCTGCGCTTGCGCGGGCCTACGGACCGAAGAACCGCTTTGGCCTGAAAGCGCAGCCCTGTAGGCCGGGTCAGGCGTAGCCGCCACCCGGCAAAAAAGCGATTCTTTCGCGAGTTGATACTGTAGCGGTAAAACGCCCCTGCGTTTGTCTGGAAGAGCCCTTGTACGCCTCATACGAGTGCATCGCGGTTTCCTTTTTCAGCTTAGTCGTTCGCCACGCTTTGCAACAGCTTGCGCCACTCGCTAAGGGCGGGGACGCTGAATCCGTTGCGCCAGATAAGTTGGGTGGTCGCCTCGCACAGCGGTTCGCTAAGGCAGTTTTCTGGAAGCGTCATCAGCGCCAGCACGCTCTGCGGCAGCAGGCCGGCGTAGCGTCCGGAAGCCACGCAGGCGAGCATGCTGTGATAGGAGTTCACCTCATGTACCTCGACGGTCATCTGCTGCGCCGCCAGCCAGCGTTCGCCCAGCGCGCGGTAGCTGCAGCCGCTGGCGAATGCCGCGAACCGCAGCGGGCCCGGGGTCTGCGGACGGACCACCATCAGAGTTTCATAAAACACCGGGGCTGATTCCAGTTCGGGCGGACACGCGGGTTGACCATCTGCGCCCGGCGGCAGGCAGACCAGCGCGGCATCGAGGCTGGCGTTGACCACCTGCTCGATCAGCTGGCAGGTAGGCTGGGTGATCAGCAACACCTCTACCTGCGGGCACCGCTGTTGAAAGCGAGTCAGCAGCGGCGGCAGACGGCTGGCGGCGGTTGCCTCCATCGCGCCCAGCCGCAGGGTACCGCCGGGCGTCGCTGGATGCAGGGCCTGCTTTGCCTCCTCCGCGAGACTCAGGATCCGCCGGGCATAGCTGAGAAACTGAATGCCTGCCGGGGATGGCACCATCTTTTTGTTGCTACGGACGAAGAGTTCCACGCCAAGTTCCTCTTCCAGCTGCTGAATACGGGTGGTGATATTGGATTGCGCGCGGCCGAGCCGTTTCGCTGCCTGCGTCACGCTTTGCGTTTCTGCCACCTGGATAAAGATCTGCAGTGTGCTGTGGTTCATATTTTTATTCTCAATATGAAAATGATATTGATCTTATCATCTTTAAAGGAGATGGTAAGCCTCCGGCATCGCTAATGCATGAGGAAACCATGAGCAACCCGCTGCTTTCGCTTCTTGATATTGATTATCCCCTGATTCAGGCCCCGATGGCGGGCGTCTCCACCCCCGCGTTGGCTGCCGCGGTAAGTCATGCCGGCGCGCTGGGTTCGCTGGGGCTGGGCGTTTCAACCGTTGCCCAGGCGGAAGCGATGATAGTCGCCACCCGCCAGCTGACGGACCGTCCGTTCAATGTCAATCTGTTCTGTCATGCGCCGCCCCGGCGCGACGCCCGGCGGGAAGCCGACTGGGCAGAGACGTTGCGCCCCCATTTTGCCCGCTATGGCAGTACGCCACCGGATTCGTTAAGCGAGATCTACCAGACATTTATCGGTCATGCGCCGATGCTGGAGCTGCTTCTCGACCTGTCGCCGGCGGTGGTGAGTTTTCATTTTGGTCTTCCTGAACGTGAGACGATCCAGCGTCTGCGACAGCAGGGGATTGTCACCCTGGCGACGGCAACCTCGCTCCAGGAGGCGCTGCTGATTGAACAGCAGGGGATCGACGTAGTGGTCGCTCAGGGCTATGAGGCGGGCGGGCACCGGGGGATCTTTGCTCCGCAGGAGCCTGATGCCCAACTGAGCACGTTCACCCTGGTGCAACTTCTGCGGCGTCGGCTAACCATCCCGGTGGTAGCCGCCGGGGGCATCATGGACGGGGCGGGGATCACCAGCGTAATGCAGTTGGGGGCGCAGGGCGTTCAGCTCGGTACGGCGTTTTTACTGTGTCCGGAATCGGCCGCCGACGCCGGTTATCGCGCGGCGATCAACAACAGCATTGACGGACGTACGGTGCTGACCTCCGCGATATCCGGGCGTCCGGCACGCTGTCTGGCGAATGCCTTCTGTGCGCTGGGGGAAGCCTGTCCGGCGAGCGCCGTGCCGGATTATCCGCTGGCGTATGATATCGGCAAAGCGCTGGCCGCCGCCGCGAAAGCCCAGGGCGTCCATGAGTATGGCGCCCACTGGGCCGGGCAGGGTGTGGGGTTGATCCGCGAGGGTGACGCCGCCGGTCTGGTGCGCCAGCTGGCGGCAGAGTGCGGCTGGAACTAATGTCTGACGGTTAGCGACGGTGAGCGAGGCTGCGCACCAGCCGATCGCCGGCCATTTGCACCCCCTGGACCATCGCCACCAGGATCAGCACCGTGCCAAACATGACTTCATTATTAAACCGCTGATAGCCGTAGCGGATGGCGAGGTCGCCGAGTCCACCGCCGCCGATCACACCGGCCATGGAGGAGAAACCAATCAGCATCACGATGGTCAGCGTGATCCCGGCCAGCAGCGTTGGCAGGGCTTCCGGCAGCAGGGATTTAAAAATCACGTGCCAGACGTTACCGCCCATCGACAGAATGGCTTCGATTCTCCCGTAGTCCACCTCGTCGAGCGCGTTTTCCGTCAGACGGGCAAAGAACGGAAAGGCGCCGATGGTCACCGGCACGATGGCGGCGGTGCTGCCCAGCGTGGTGCCGACGATCAGGCGGGTAAAGGGGATCAGGGCGATCAGCAGCACGATAAACGGCAGCGACCTGCCGATGTTGATCACCGCACCTAACAGCGCGTTCAGTTTCGGCATCGGCGCCAGCCCGTTGGCGCGGGAAATAAATAACAGCACGCCGGTGGGCAGCCCGATCAGCACGGTAAACAGGGCCGCCAGGCCCACCATATAAAGCGTATCCAGCGTGCCGTCGAGTAATAACGGCCACAAATCTTCCCAGCTCATGCTACTCCGCATAATGGCCTCCCCTGAACGCCGTGACGGGTAAGAAAATCTTGTTCAGCCTGCGGGTCGTGCAGTAGCGACTGGCGCAGCCGCGACCATGGGGTGACCAGCAGGTCGGCGAGTTTACCGCTCTCGACAATCTCGCCCTGTTCCAGCAGCGCCGCATGGTCACAGATGGTTTTCACCACCTCCAGCTGGTGCGTAATCAGCACGATGGTCAGATTGAGGCGCTGGTTAATATCCGCCAGCAGGGCCAGCACCGAGGCGGTGGTCTCGGGATCCAGCGCACTGGTCGCCTCGTCGCACAGCAGCACTTCCGGCCGGGCGGCCAGCGCCCGGGCGATGCCGACGCGCTGTTTTTGCCCGCCGGAAAGCTGCGACGGGAAGGCGGCGGCCTTTTCGCTGAGATCCACCAGCTCCAGCAGTTCGCGCACCCGAGCCTCGCGAGCGGCCCTCGGCACCCCGGCAATCTCCAGCGGCACCGCGACGTTGTCGGCGACGGTGCGGGCATGCAGCAGATTGAAGTGCTGGAAAATCATCCCGGTACGCAGGCGATAATCCCGCAGCGCCGCCTTGTTCAACTGGGTAATATCCTGTCCGTTCACCAGAATGCGGCCCGAGGTGGGCCGCTCCAGTAAATTGAGACAGCGGATGAGCGTACTTTTGCCGGCGCCACTGCGCCCGAGAATGCCGTATATTGCCCCTTTCGGTATCTGCAACGCGATATCGTTCAGCGCCGGTCGGCCGGTTCCGGCGTAGGTTTTGCTCAGCCCTTCGATGGTTATCATGACTGAGGGGCCACCGGGATCACCGAGCCGTTGTAGGTTTTACGGATAAACTCCGCCACCTGCGGTGACGTCAGATCTTTCGCCAGCGCCTTAATGCGCGGGTCATTCGCCAGGGCTGGGGTGGTCACCAGAATATTGGCGTACGGGTTATGCTCGGCGCTTTCCAGCCCCAGGGCATCTTTTGCTGGCACCAGGCCGGCTTCCAGGGCGTAGTTGCCGTTAATCACCGCCAGGTCGACATCGTCGAGAGAACGCGGGATCTGCGGTGATTCAATCTCCAGAATCTTCAGGTGTTTCGGGTTCTCGACAATATCCTTCGGCGTCGCCAGGGTGGTGGCCGGGTCGCTAAATTTGGGATCCAGCTTGATAAGCTTCTGCGCCTGCAGCAGGAACAGCGCCCGGCTCAGGTTAGTGGTGTTATTCGGCACCGCCACGGTGGCGTTTTCCGGCAGTGATGAGAAATCTTTATGCTTGTGCGAGTAGATCCCCAGCGGCTCAATATGAACGGTGGCCGCGACGGCAAAGGTTTTACCCAGTGCTTTTTCCTGATCCTTCAGATAGGGGACATGCTGGAAGTAGTTGGCATCCACATCGCCACTGGCCAGCAGTTCATTGGCGTTGACCCCGCTGGTCAGCTCTACCACCTTCAGATCGAGGCTGGGATCGATTTTTTTGATGTAGTTGAGGATCTCCGCGTGGGGAACCGGGTCCGCGGCGACGCGCAGCGCGGCAGCCTGGGCAGACGTCCATGCCAGAGAAAGAGACAGTGCGACCCCTGCCAGTTTAAAAGCGGCATATTTCATGGTGTGTTCCTTTTTAGTTATGGTTAAACGATCAATTGCTCGGCGCGTTCGCGAAACACGTCCTGATAGTAGCGTTCCGCCACGTCCGGATGGGAACGCAGACGGCCCTTGAGATAATTCCAGCCGACATCGCGCAGCAGCGGATTGTGCGGGTCGCTGTCTGGACCTCGCGCTTCACGCGCCAGTTCGGGCGGCAGGGTGTAAACCGGCACCACTGCGTCAAGCTGGGCACCGAGGAAGAAAGCGATGGAGAGGCGCTGCTGCTGCGCCGGCGGCGACACCACGCGATGGACGGTGGCGCGCAAATACCCGTTGGTCGCCAGCTCCAGCAGTTCGCCAATATTGACCACAAAGCTGCCGGCCAGCGGCACGGCGTCGATCCATTGTCCAGGCGCGACCTCTACCTGCAGTCCTTTTTGCTCGTCCTGCAGCAGGAAGCTGAGAAAACCGGAATCTTTATGGGCGCCGACGCCCTGGCTGCTTTGGGTCTCCTGCTGGCCGGGATAGCGGATCAGTTTGATATGCTCGTTGGGTTTCTCGCCGTAGAGCCGGTCAAAGGCGTTCTCCGGGAGCTGCAGGGCTTCGGCAAAAGCGCGCAGCAGGCGGATGCCCACCTGGGTCATCTGCTGTTGCCAGTGGAGTAACACCGGTTTAAGCGACGGCAGGGCGGCAGGCCACAGATTCGGACCCTGCAGGCGCTGCCAGCGTGGGGCGTCGTCGCTGAGGGTCAGCGCCGGACGTTCGGCGCCGATATCAAACTGCTCTCGCCAGTCAGGCTGGCCGCGCGTTAGCTCCGAGGCCGCGCGGTTATAGCCGCGAAAATGGGGGGAGTGGATCATCGCCACCTGCTGTTTTTGCGCCTCATCAAGAGCAAAAAAGCGTTGAGACTGGCGCTGAACTTCATACTGAAGCGCGTCGTCCACACCGTGGTTGATCAAATAGAAGAAGCCGATGTCGCGGGCGGCGTGACGCAGGTCGGCAAGGAAGGCCGCTTTATCCGCGGGGTCCGAGTAGCGGGCCAGGTCGAGAATCGGCAGGGTGGTCGCGTTCATTGTGTTCTCCGAAAACGGGGTAATAAGTTATGGATCGATTCAGGTTCAGGGTTCGGGCACAACAGCAGCGCATGGTGATTTCCTCTGTCCGGGGCTGAACACAGCTTGCCTCAAGGCCAAATAAGCAACCAATAACGTTATTTTCTAATTTATGACCGCGCGGGGTTCAGTGCTTTTGCGTTAAATAGATATAGGCGCGAAGCGCGTAATGAAGCCGGTTGCGCCCGTCGGTCAGAGCCAGTAAGGTAGGCGCACTTTTTTAATGCGGAACGGACGTATCGTAATGCACAGCTCGAAAGATCCTCTGCACGGCGTGACGCTGGAAGCGTTGCTCAATGCCCTGGTGGCGCGCTATGGCTGGGCGGAAATGGCCCGCCAGGTCAACATTAACTGCTTTAAAAGCGATCCCAGCATTAAGTCCAGCCTCAAATTTCTCCGCCGGACGCCGTGGGCGCGCAAAGAGGTGGAGGCCATGTATCTCGCCTCCCTTGATGATGACGCGCCGGTGGAGAAAGCGGATCCCTGGGCAAACTGGCAGAAAAAATAACCCTTACCACAGGACACCATCATGCAGAGCTGGAGCAGTAAAGATTTCACCGCCGACCGCGCGTGGGGCGCGCTGGATATCGCCAATTTTTCCGGGACCACCGTGCGTCTGCACTGGACCGACCAACCCTATATCTGGCACATCAACGATGGTCAGGAGGTGTTTGCCGTGATGGATGGTCAGGTGGCGATGCATGTGAAAGTCGACGGCGAGGAGCAGGTCATCATGCTGAACGCTGGCGATATCTTCTACGCCGAGGTGGGATGCGAGCATGTCGCCCATCCGCAGGGGGCGGCGCGTATTCTGGTGATCGAGAAAGAAGGGTCGGTCTGATCCTCCCGGCGGGCGGTTCTTAGCCCGCCGTTTCATCACCGGTCAGATTCAACATACCGCGTTGATATAAATCACTTATCCTGCTTTCGATATATTTAATTCTTGTTTGCCATTCCCTTCACCCCAGCACTATCTTTTGCCGCAGGCGCCTGAACAGGCACAATCGCGGGAGAGATCATGGCAACCTTGCAGTGGGACCACGCAGTACAGTTTGTGAATCAGCCGGAAGCGGCCATTCAGACCTTTGCCGACCAGCAGCTGCGGGCGGTAGCCGGAGGGCGGCATCCGGGGTGGGGAACCCGCAATGCGCTGAGCTATTTTGGCCTGACCTATATCGAATTCCTCGCCATTTCCGACCCGGACGAACTGCGCGCCGCGACGGACAGGTTCCTGCTTTCGCGGGATGCCGAGCGGTTGCTGCCGGAGAACGAAGCGCTGTTTCGGGTAGCGCTGCGCAGCGACGACATCGAGGCCACTCATGACCAGTTGCGTCGCAAGGGGTTGGCGGTGTCACCGATTGTCGATGGTCAGCGCAACGATCCGCAGGGCAATGTCATCCGCTGGCGGATCTTCACCATCGATGGCGACACTGACGGGCTGGTCTATCCATTTGTGCTGCAGTGGGGAGAAGACGATACCACCCGGCTGGCGCGGCTGCGTTCCCAGGAGCTGGACGTGCCGCATCCGCTGGGCGACATTGCGCTTGAGCAGGCGGTGTTCGAGGTGGTCAATCCGCAGGCGGTGCGCGATCGCTGGCAGGCGCTGCTGGGCTTCCCGCCCCAGGGGGAGCAGGGACTGGACGTGGGCGGCCAGTGGTTTACTTTCCGCGAAGGACCCGCCAACCAGCTGACCGAACTGGTGTTTCGCGTCGCCAACCCGGCGCTTAAGGGACAGCGCTTTCGCGTCGGCAACGGCGTGTATCGCTTTACATAAAAGCTGAATCTAGCGTGCCGTGGCGCGCAGGGCCCCCGGCGGCTGGCCGGTGATGCGTTTGAAGGCCCGGCTGAAGGCCGCCAGCGATTGATACCCGAGGCTGAAGGCGACCGTTTCCAGCGCCTGGCCTTCGTGGGTAATGTACTGCACCGCCAGCCGCATACGCAGCTCGGTCAGATAGCGGGCGGGGGTGGTGTCTGTCGCGGCGAGAAAACGTTCCGCGAACAGCGAGCGTGAAAGCCCCGCCTCCCGCGCCAGATCTTCCACTTTCCAGTTGACCCCCGGGCGCTGATGCATGGCATAGATCGCTTTTGCCAGCCGGGGATCGCGCAGGACCTGTACCCAACCGGTGGCGTTGCCACATCCGCACTCTACCCAGCCACGGACAATCAGCGCGGCCACCACGTCCGCCAGCCGGGCGAGGATCCCGGCATAGCCTACCTGGCGGGTGAGGGATTCCCGCTCCATTGCCACCAGCAGCGGCTGGATCTCCGGCCAGGTGTTTAGCAGGCTGCTGACCCGCATCACCTCGGGCATGGCCTTTACCAGCGGCTGCATGCCGCCGAGCTCAAAGTCCATACAACCGCTGAAAATGACGGCGCGCTCCGGGCAGTCCGGGCGGTCGCCGGCGTTGATACAGCTCACTGTGCTGCACACCGTTTCGCTGGGTAGCTGGGCCACATTGACCACCGTGGCCTGCGGATCCGAGAGCAGGGCGTGCCCGTCGCCGTTGGGAATAAACAGCGCATCGCCGCTCTCGAGGGTGAACTGTTCTCCACTGGCCATGCGCAGCAGCACCGGCCCGCGGCTGATGAAATGGAACTGGGCTTTGCCCGCCACGGCGCTAAAGCCGACACCGAACGGGCGTGCGGTTTCGATGCGCCGGTAGTTAACGCCGGAGAGGCGCATACCGCGTAACAGTTCGCTGGTCAGGTCGATAGTAGGCTGGCTCATGGTAATTCCGGACGAATAATCAATAACTGAAGAGTATGCATCATATATCGTCCGAAGGTAAGTCCCTAAGATGACCAGGATGTTAATAAAACTGGAGAGTTGTATATGAGTTCCTGCATAGCTGCTGACGCGAGCCTGTCTCCCGCCAAACCTGCCTGGCGCGCCGTCTATGCCCTGGCCCTCGGGGTGTTCGGCCTGATCGTGGCCGAGTTTCTGCCCGCCAGCCTGTTAACGCCGATGGCCAGCAGCCTCGGCGTCAGTGAAGGGATGGCCGGACAGGCGGTCACCGCGACGGCGCTGGTGGCGTTAGTCACCGGCCTGCTGATCGCCACCGCCACCCGCAATATCGATCGCCGCTGGGTGCTGATGTTCTTTTCCGTGCTGCAAATAGTCTCCAGCCTGATGGTCGCTTTTGCCGATTCGCTGGCGTTTCTTCTGCTGGGTCGTCTGCTGCTGGGGGTCGCCATCGGCGGCTTCTGGGCGATGTCCACTGCCACGGCGATGCGTCTGGTGCCGGCGGCCCATGTGCCGAAGGCGCTGGCGATCATCTTTTCCGCGGTGTCTGTCGCTACGGTGGTAGCCGCGCCGCTCGGCAGCTATCTTGGCGAGCTGATCGGCTGGCGCAACGTATTTATTCTCTGTGCGATACCCAGCCTGCTGGCGCTGCTCTGGCAACTGTGGGTGCTGCCCTCCATGCGTCCGGAGAACGTCGGGACCTTCTCCACGCTGTTCAGGGTGCTGCGCCGTCCCGGTATGCTGGGCGGCATGCTGGCGACAATCCTGATTTTTAGCGGCCATTTCGCCTTCTTTACCTACCTGCGGCCGTTCCTTGAGACCGTTGCGCAGGCCAGTGTCGAAGGGGTCTCGCTGATATTGCTCGGCTTCGGTATCGCTAACTTTATCGGCACCTCGGTGGCGAGCTATCTGCTGAGCCGTAGCCTGCGCCTGACCCTGGCGCTGGTGCCGTTGATGATGAGCGTTCTGGCGCTGCTGATGGTGACGTTTGGCCATCTGACCATGCTGGACGGGCTGCTGGTCGCCCTGTGGGGATTTGCCTTCGGTCTGGTGCCGGTGGCCTGGTCCACCTGGCTTGCCACCACCGTGCCGGATGAAGCAGAAAGCGCGGGCGGTCTGCTGGTCGCCTCTATTCAGCTGGCCATCAGCGCCGGGGCCGCCGGCGGCGGGGCGGTGTTTGATTTGCACGGCGCCAGCGGCGTCTTCACCGGCAGCGGTCTGCTGCTGTTGAGCGCGATGGTGATTGTTTTCGCCGCCGTGCGGGTGAAACCGGTCGCCAGCGCTGACCAGCCGGAGACGGGCCGCTTATCCCGCGAGATCGATAACTAAATTGGCCGACAGGCTGCGGGAGCAGCACAGCGCAATATGCTGCTCTGCGGCCTGTTTTTCCGCCTCCGACTGCACGGTATCCCGGTGGTCGACGGTTCCCTCCCGCACCGGCGTCAGGCAGGCGCCGCAGATCCCCATCTCGCAGGAGAGCGGCACCGCGACGCCATGCTCCTGTAGCACCTGGGCGATGGTTTTGTTCCCCGGGACCGGCCAGCGTTCCCCGGTGGAGGCGAGGGTGATGGTGAAGGTTCCGTCCGCCGCCGACGCTGCCGTCGGGGCGGGCGGCTGGAACGCTTCGCTGTGCAATTGCGCCTCCTCCCATCCGGCCGCCCGCGCGGTATCGCGAACCCGGGCCATAAATCCGGGCGGACCGCAGAAGTAGACCCGGGTGTCGGCGTCCGGAGCCCCCAGATCCTGCGCCAGCCGCTGGCGCGGACTCTGCCCCTCGTCTGAGCAGTGGATCTGGCAGATTCCACCGGTTAGCTGGCGGGCGATCTCGGTGGTGAAGGCGGCCTCCTGCGCACGGCTAACGTAATAGTGCAGCGTAAAGCTGGCGCCGGACGCCGCCCGGGCGTGGGCCATCGCCAGCAGCGGCGTAATGCCGATCCCGGCGGCGAGAAGCACCACATGGCCGCCCTCGTGCAGCGGAAAGTGGTTGCGCGGGGCAGAGATCATCAGCGGCTGTCCCGGGCGCAGGGTGTCGTGGACATAGCCTGAGCCACCGCGGGACTGCGCCTCGCGGGCGATGCAGAGCAGATAGTGATCCCGTTCGGCCGGGTTGCCGGTCAGGGAGTACTGACGGATCAGCCCGCAGGGAAGATGGAGATCGATATGGGCGCCGGGCGTCCACGCCGGCAGCGATTGCCCCTCGGCGCTCACCAGACGAACGGCCAGATTTTTCGCGCCCTGACGCCACAGGCCATCGACCACCACGGGGAATATGTCGCGCATATGACCTCCACTCATACCAGAAAGAAATCGCCAAAACCCATCTTCTTCAGCCCGCGCCGGTAGGCGATGGAGCTGCGGTCTGCCGGAATATGCGCCTCAAGGGTGAGATCCAGCGGCAGCCGCTCCGGACGCTGGGTCTCTACCATCAGGCGGTCCTCTTCGAACACCCGCAGGTTGAAGGCATGTACGTCTTCCACCGGCACGTGCAGGTCGAAATTGCGGGCAATAGGGGCAAACATCCGCGTCACCCGTGAGGACACCGGCGAGGCGGCGTTCATGATCACCAGCCTGGCGTCGGCGGGAAAATGGATGGTCAGCGTAGCGGTGAACGGCAGATGCATTTCAAAGTGACGCAGCCACAGGAACCCTTCTGGCGCGCGGAAATCGGAGCTGGCCGGGTAATTGCCCACCGAGCTCCAGTAGTCGGCAACAAAGCCGAACGGCGTCTCCTGCGGGGTGTAGTCCGGCACCTGCTGGTTGTCCGGATCGGCGAAGGTGTCGGTGTGGATCCACGCGAAGTGGGCGACATCGAGAAAGCCTTCGACCTGGCGGCCGGCAAAGCCCTTCACCTCGAAGGCCGGGCAGTTGATTTGCTGAAATCCCGCGTCGTCCCAGTGCGGCATGGTCGGTAACGGCGGCGGATTGTCCGGATCGCAGGCCAGGCAGGTCCAGATCAGCCCGTAGCGCTCCTCCACGGCGAAGCTGGTGAGATGCAGTTTGGCCGGAATGGGTTGCCCCGGACTGGAGGGGATACGGTTGCAGCGGCCATCCTCGCCAAAGCGCAGGCCATGATAGGGGCAGACGATGCCTTCCTCTTCATGAAACCCCAGGGTCAGCGGTACCCCGCGGTGCGGGCAGACGTCGCGGGCGACCACCACCTGGCCTTTAATACGGTAGATGACCAGCTGTTCGTCCAGCAGGGTGGCTTTCACCGGGGCGCCGGTAATATCGCAGGCGCGGGCCACCGGGTGCCAGCAGCGGGCCAGCCGCAGCCAGTCCTCTGGATCAAAGGTGCAATGGGCGGGGGGCGTGGGGGTGATTGTCTTCATGATTTCTCTTCCTGCTCACATCGGTGATTGTTTTATTGTTGTGAGATTATTGTTGTCATATTAGGGTGTTCACATCCATCACCATTAATTCACTCAGCTGTTGCAAAAAAGAGTACAGGGGTGCCATGAGTCCATTTTCCCGTTTCGCGCACTATTTTATCGCCGTGGCCCGCTGCGGCAGCTTGCGCCGGGCCGCCGAGCAGCTGCATATCTCCGCCTCGGCGATTAACCGCCAGATCCTGCAGGCCGAGGAGGCCTTCGGCACCCCGCTGTTCGAGCGCCTGCCGGAGGGACTGCGGATGACCACCGCCGGTGAACTGCTGTATGACAATCTGCTGCGCTGGCAGAAGGAATTTCGTCAAACCCGGCAGAAATTTGATGAGCTGCAGGGGATGAAGCGCGGGAGCGTCAGCGTTGGGATGGTGCAGGCGCTGGCGGAAGGGGGCTTCGCCGCCGCGCTGGCGGAGATCATCGCCAGCTGGCCGTGGCTGGAACTGAATCTGCAGGTCGCCGACAGCCACACCGTCAGCCAGAAAGTGCGTCAGGCGGACCTGGACGTCGGCCTGATCCTCGATCCGCAGGGGCAGGCCGGACTCAGCGTACTGGCCTTTGCCGAACTGGAGGTGGGGATTGTGATGCGCCCGGACCACCCCCTGGCGGGGGCGAAAGCACTGTCATTGGGCGAGCTCAGCCTGGAGCGGCATATCGTGCCCGGCGCGCCGCTGATCGTCCATGAGCGGGTGGCGCTCCTCTATCGCCACCATGACTTTGCGCCGGAGAATACCATCAGCTGCAATGATATCCGGCTCATCAAGTCGCTGGTGCTGCGCGGCAGCGGCGTGACGCTCCTCAGCCTGCTCGACGTGCTGGACGAGGTCCAGCGCGGACAGCTGGCCTTTATCCCGCTGCGCAGTACGCTGCTGCGACCGCTGACCCTGGCGCTGTGCACCGCACCCTCGCGTCAGCTTTCGCGGCCCGCGCAAATGGCCATTCAGACGCTGAGTGCGGTGATTGAATCCATGGCGACGGTCAGCCCAGCGGCCCGCTGAGGATGGTGTCGCACATGCCGTTGATAATGCGCTCCCCGGTCTCCTCGCGCAGCTCCTGGTACCAGGCTTCGGTGAGCTGCATATCCTTCCCGTGGGTAATATCGCAGCGCTTGCGCGCCTTCAGCACCAGGTCACGAACCCGGTCGCAGCGCTGGGCTTCATACTCGCGCAGGGCGGCCGCAATATCGTGGGTCTGGCGGAAAACGGCGCCCAGCACCACCGCATCTTCCATCGCCGCGCAGCCCCCCTGGCCAATATCCGGGGTGGTACTGTGTCCGGCGTCGCCCAGTAGCGCGACGCGGCCGCGCACCAGGCGGCTGAACGGCTCGATATCATGGATTTCAATACGGTTGGTGGTCTGCGGATCGAGGGTGGCGATAAGCTGCTGCACCGGCGACGCCCAACCGGCAAAGTAGCGGCTGAGGTCGGCGCGCAGCGTGTCGCGATCCTCCGCCAGCCCTGCCGGTAGCGGCACATCAAAGAAAAAGTAAAACCGGCCGTCGGAGACCGGCATCAACGAGACGCGCTTGCCTTCGCCGACAAAGGTGGTCCACTGATCGCCGGGCGCCAGCGCTTCATCTATCTCCACCAGACCGTTCCAGTTGACGTAGCCGGCGTAGCGGCGCTGCGGGGTAAAGCCCAGCACCCACGGACGCAGTGCGGAATGGCTGCCGTCGGCGGCAATCAGCAGATCGCCGCTGGCGCTGCTGCCATCGGTAAACCACACCGTCACGCCGTCGGCATCTTCCTCACAGCGGGTGACGCGTTTGCCGAACTGCACGCTTTCCCGTCCCCAGAAATCCAGCATTTCCCGCTGCAGCTCTGCCCGGGAGACCGGGCAGGGGCGGCTGCCGGTGCGTTCGATCAGCGGGGCGAGACTGAACTGGGTCATGTTCTCGCCGCTGCGGAAATCACGATACGCCATCCGGCGCAGCGGCCCGCCGAAGGTCTCCATGATGTCGCCCATGCCGAGGTGGGCCATGCACTTCACGCCGTTGGGCCACACGGAAATCGCCGCGCCGACCGGTTTGATCTCTTTCACCGCTTCATAGACGTCGCAGTCGATCCCCGACTGTTTGAGCGCCACTGCCGCACTTAAGCCGCCGATGCCGGCGCCAATCACGATTGCTTTCATTTTTTTCTCCTTCTCCCGATGTTGTGACTGACTACAGCAATTTGCGTACCAGTTCGCCGGAGGGAGGAAAACCGCCTGCCAGAGGCACAGAGACAGGTCATGACGCACCGCATCGGTGCAATGTGACATATTGGTTGCCTTTTTATGAATCAAAAGTTTCTCAATGTCGCATTGAGAATCTATCGTTTCATCGCTCTGGTTCAGCATCGGTGGGGAGGTATAGGTAAATAGAGTAATTTAAGTTAATGATTTTGCAGAATTAATGAAATTTTCTGGTCGTTTTTGTCGTCTCTGGCCTGCTTTGTGCACTAGCCCATGCACTTCTCTTTGCTATGGGATTACACCATGTCTGACGAACATCACAGTGGCCTGCTTTACGGCCTTGAACAGCGGATCCCACCGCTTCCGGCCTTTTTCAGCGCTCTCCAGCATGTGCTGGCGGGCCTGGTGGGGATCATCACGCCGCCGCTGATCATCGGCGCTACCCTCGGGCTTGGCGACTGGCTGCCGTATCTCATCAGTATGTCGCTGCTGGCCTCGGGCATTGGCACCTTTCTGCAGTCCAGTCGGGTATGGGGCGTTGGCGCCGGGATGATCTGCATGCAGGGCACCAGCTTCGCCTTCCTCGGCGTGACGGTGGCCGGAGGGATGTGGGTAAAAGCGCAGGGCGGCGGGCCGCAGGATATGATGGCGATGCTGTTTGGCGTTAACTTTGTCGCCGCTCTGGTGCCGGTGATTGTCAGCCGCTTTATCGAACCGCTGAAGAAAATCTTTACTCCCATCATTACCGGCAGCGTGATTGCGCTGATCGGCATCAGCCTGATCAAGGTCAGCGTCATCAACTGGTGCGGTGGGGAAAAGGCCGAGGATTTCGCCAGCATGAGCAATATCGCGCTCGGAGCGGGCACCCTCGGGGTTATCGTCCTGCTGAGCTGCGCCAAAAACCGCTGGCTGCGGCTCTCCTCGGTGGTGGTGGGCATTGCCGTGGGCTGCGTCGCGGCAGGGCTGAGCGGTCAGTTCCATCTCCATAGCCTGGGCGACACTCTGTTTCGCCTGCCGACGCTGTTTCCGTTCGGCTTTCAGTTTAACAGCGCGATATTTCTGCCGGTCGCCCTGGTGTCGCTGGTCTGTATTCTGGAGGCGGTTGGCGATCTGACGGCCAACTCGCTGATTTCGCAACAGTCTATTGACGATCACGCTTTTCGTAACCGGCTGAAGGGCGGTATCCTGGCGGACGGCGTCAGCTGTATGGTGGCCGCCATGCTCTGTGCTTTTCCCAACACCACCTTCGCGCAGAACAACGGCGTGATCCAGATGACCGGGGTGGCCAGCCGCTATGTCGGACGCTACATTGGCGTGATTCTGATCCTGCTTGGACTGTTTCCCCCGGTAGGCGAACTGCTGCGGCAGATCCCGGCGCCGGTGCTGGGGGGCGCCACGATGGTGATGTTTGGCTGTGTAGTGGCGGCCGGGATCCGGATTATTACCCAGACCCCGCTGAGTCGTCGCGATGTGCTGATTGTGGGGCTGGCATTTGGTGCTGGCCTTGGCGTCGAGTCGGTGCCGGCGTTTCTCAGCCATTTTCCGCCGATGGTCGGCGATCTGTTCGGTTCGGCGGCCACCAGCGGTGGGCTGGTAGCGATAGCGCTGAACCTTATTCTGCCGCAGGAGCAGGCGGCGACGAAAACGATAAGGAGTCAGGATGATCGCGCTGAGTCAGTTTAACGGCCTGAGTATAGATGAGGCAGTGGGGCTGCTGGCCCCCTGCGTGGCGATCCCGGCCTGGGGCGAGACGCTGGTGAGCTTGCGACCTTTCGCCAGCCGCCAGGCGCTACTGCAGACCGCCCGTGAGGCGATGGATTACTGGGGAGAGGACGAGCTGAACGCGGCGCTCAGCGCCCATCCGCGAATCGGTGAAAAGCCGACCGGCAGCCAGGCGCACGCGGCGCTGTCGCGCCAGGAACAGTCGGCGGTGGACAGCGAGAATGAGCGGCTCGCGCAGGCCCTGCAGGAGGGCAATGCCCGCTACGAGGCCCGTTTTGGCCGGGTGTTTTTAATCCGCGCCAAAGGGCGCAGCGGCGAAGCGATTTTACAGGCGCTGACGCGCCGGCTGCAGCATACCGCCGACGAAGAAGTGGCTGAGGCGCTTGCCCAGCTGCGAGAGATTACGATGTTAAGACTGGAAGGAGTGATTGGCGAATGAGTACCCTGAGCACCCATATTCTGGATATTTCCACCGGCACGCCGGCGGAAGGCGTGACGGTCAGCCTGAGCCGGGAGGGCGAGACGCTGGTGACCCTGGTGACCAACGCCCAGGGACGTATCGCCACCTTTAGCGCCGCACCGCTGCCGGCGGGGAGCTATTGCTTAACGGCGGAAACCGGGGCGTGGTTTGCCCGCGCCGGGCGCGAGAGCGTCTTTACCCGGGCGCAGATTGATTTTGTCATCGGCGAGGCGGCAGATGACCATTTCCATCTGCCGTTTCTCATCGCCCCGGGCGGGTGGTCGACCTACCGCGGTAGCTAAATCCGGCTGCCTGTTGCCGGGCGGCGCTGCGCTTGCCCGGCCTGGATCGTTACGGAGCGGGCAGAGACAGCCCGTAGGCCCGGTAAGGCGTAGCCGCCACCGGGCATGTACAGGTGTCTCCGGCTATCATCCTTCCTGTTTTATCCCCACACAAGGATAATTATTCTCCTATCCCCACCAGGGGATAATCTTGACATTATCCCTTGCAGGGTATAAAACCAGACTTATCCCGATAGGGGGATAAATGATAGTGAGGAACAAGGCGATGAATTCCCCGCAGATATACAGTCCCGTGCAGCTGGCCAATTACCTGAAGCTGCTGCGCCAGCAGAACCACTGGACCCAGGATGCGCTGGCCAGGCGGATCGGTATTAAGCAGGCGACGCTGTCCAATTTTGAAAATCACCCCGACAAAACCACCTTAACCACGCTGTTTAAGATCCTCCAGTCGCTAGGGGTGGTGATGACGCTGAACGCCAAAGCCACAGAGACGGCGCCGGCTCCCGATAACAACACGGACCTTGACTGGTAATGGCGACGCTTACCACCTGGATGAACAATGTGCGCGTGGGAACCTTAACCCGCCAGGCTAACGGGGCGCACAGTTTTCGCTACGACGAAGAGTGGCTGCGCAGCCCGCGTGCCAGACCGCTCTCCCTCTCGCTGCCGCTGCAGTATGGCAATATCACCGCCGACGCGGTGTATCACTATTTTGATAATCTGCTGCCCGACAGCCCGCAGGTTCGCGATCGGATTGTCAGGCGCTATCAGGCGCGCTCAAAGCAGCCGTTCGATCTGCTGGCCGAAGTGGGAAGGGATAGCGTAGGGGCAGTGACCCTGCTACCGCCGGGGGAAGAGGCGCACCTCGAGGGGTTGCGCTGGCAGACGCTGGACGAGGCGCAGCTCACCGCTTTGCTGACCGCCTACCAGTCGGATATTCCTCTCGGGATGATTACCGGCCAGGATGATTTCCGTATCTCGGTGGCCGGCGCCCAGGAGAAAACGGCGCTGCTGCGGATGGGCGAGCACTGGTGTATTCCGCAGGGCACCACGCCGACCACGCATATTATTAAACTGCCCATTGGCGAGATAAAGCAGCCTAATGCGACGCTGGATCTGCGTGAAAGCGTGGATAACGAGTTTCTGTGCCTGGCGCTGGCCAGGGAACTGGGCCTGGCGGTGCCGGAGGCAGAGATTATCACCACGCCGCGGATCCGCGCGCTGGCGGTGACCCGCTTTGACCGGCGCTGGGCGCAGGAGGGACGGGTACTGCTGCGTCTGCCACAGGAGGATCTGTGCCAGGCCTTTGGCATACCGTCGTCGATGAAATATGAATCTGACGGCGGGCCGGGTATTGCGGCAATCATGGCCTTTCTGCTGGGCTCCAGTGAAGCCCTGAAAGACCGCGATGCTTTTATGAAATTCATGGTCTTTCAGTGGCTGGTTGGGGCAACGGACGGGCATGCGAAGAACTTCTCGCTCTTTTTGCTGCCCGGCGGCAGCTACCGGCTAACGCCGTTCTACGACATCATTTCGGCGTTTCCGGTGCTGGGCGGCACGGGACTGCATCTGCGCGATCTGAAGCTGTCGATGGGGCTCAATGCCACAAAAGGGCGGAAAACGGAGATTAACGCTATCTATCCGCGACATTTTCTGGCAACCGCCAAAACGGTGAACTTTCCCCGGGAGCAGATGCTGGCGATCCTTCATGAGTTTGCCGAGCGCGTGCCGCAGGCTATCGAAAGCGCTCGCCGGACGCTGCCGGCGGACTTTTCCGCCCACGTCTGGCGGGCCATTACGGAAAATATGCTGAAACTGCACGCCCGCCTGCAGCAAGGGCTGCAGGCGTTATAGCGAAGCCGGCTGGCGGTTAGCTCTGCGGCTGCCCCCAGCGGCTGCGCAGATAGTTGACCGCCTGTCGGGTTTGCGGCTGATTGAGGTTATTTTCGCGGAACAGGATCGTGCCCTGGATCTGCGGTAGAGTTTCATTGAGGTCGAGCTGCTTTTTCAGCTCCGGCACGCCGCCATCCACCGTCCAGTCAGGCTCATTTTTGGACGGCTCACCCACTTTGTACAGCGCCACGCCGATATACAGCCGGGTATGCGTCGGCTTAACCACCTCGGCCCACCAGTTGGCCAGCACATCATAGCGCGCGGCATCGCGGGCAAACGGCCAGTAGATCTGCGGCGCGATGTAGTCGAGCAGTCCCTGCTGCACCCAGCTGCGGGTATCGGCATAGGACTCATCATACGCGGCCGCGCCACGGGTATCCGACCCCGCCGGATCGTGCGAGCGGTTGCGCCACACCCCGGCCGGGCTCACGCCAAACTCGACGTTCGGATTGAGCTTTTTGATGGTAGTGGAAACCTGGGCTATGAGCTGCTGGGTGTTATGCCGGCGCCAGTCGCCCTTCGAGGCGTAACCCTGCCCGTAACGGCGGAAGGTTTCATTGTCGTTAAGCGGTGAAGAGGCGGTTTCGGTGTAGAAATAGTCGTCGAACTGCACGCCGTCAATCGGGTAGTTCTGCACCACTTCAGCGACGATGCTGGTGATCCAATCCCGTGCTTCGGGAATGCCTGGATCGAGGACAAAGCGATCGCTGGCGGTGCGGATCCAGTTACGGTGCAGGACGAACACGCTGGCCGGCACCTGCGTGAGGGTGTTATTCAGCTCGGCAATGGTCGACGGTTTGGTGTTGACCGAGACACGATAGGGGTTAAACCATGCGTGGACCTTCATACCGCGCTTGTGCGCTTCATCCAGCATAAACTGCAGCGGATCGTAGCCGGGGTATTCGCCGATTTTGCCGGTCAGCATATCGGACCACGGCAGAATATCTGACCGCCAGAGCGCCGTGCCGTCGGGTTTCACCTGGAAAAAGACGGTGTTGATACCCAGGCGCTGCAGGTTATCGAGTTTGGCGATCAGCGCCAGCTTCTGCTGCGTGATGCGGCTTTCCGGCGTGCTGGCGATAATCGACCCGACCGGCGGCCAGTCAAGGCGCGACACGGTGGTGAGCCACACGCCGCGTACCGGCTCCCGGTGCGTCTGGCTGGCTTTGACGGCGGTAGTGTTCGGCGCCGTGACAAGGGATTTAGGGGCCTTACTGGTGCAGCTGAACAGCATGCCCGCGGCAATGACGGCCGCACCGGCCAGCGCCACTTTGCTGGCTAAGGGGAATCGACGAGAATGGCTGATGATGAACTCCCGTGTACTCAGATCGTCGCGTGTAGCGGCTATTCTCTTACGATTCGTGGGTCAGAGCAATTCCTTCATCCGCCGGTTCGTCATCGCCTAGTCATAATGCAAGGTATAGGTCGCGACGGCCGATACCTGGCCGGCGGTGATCCGGGGACGTGTCTGGTAGTAGCGGGCAGTGAGCGGCAGGGTAAACCGTCCCGGGCTGGCGCTGCCCAGCGTCATCTCATGATTCAGGGCGACCGGCTGACGATGGTAAAGCAGTTGCACGCCGATACCCTGCGCCCGGTCGTCAGTGGCGTCATTGCGCAGAACGCCATGCCCCCGGGCGGTGAGGGGCTCTGCGCCGTCAACACGCAGGGAAACCGTAACCGCGCTGTTGCAATCCAGCTGCAGCGCGAAAGGGGTATCGCCGGTGGTTTTGCCGACGCCGCCGAAGTGGTCAAGCATCGCGGCGGGCAGCTTAATCAGCGCTGGCGTGGTGTCATTCACGGAACATCCCGCGGTGTTGACCCTGCCGCTTAAGTCTAACGCGGCCAGCGGGGTATGCTCTGCCATTAAAAAGTGCTCGCTGTGATACTCAAGCTCGCCCGGTGTCGCCGCGGGACCGGTTTTAATAAGCTCAATCGTCAGGCGGAAATAGCCCAGTTTCCACACCGCATCAGGCAATATGGCCGGATTGTTCACCCGTTGGCTAAACGGCGAGGGCGTCGGCCGGTCAGGAAAACCACCATAGCCGCCGATAGCGCGCAGCGATACGTGAACGCCAATACCGGCGAGATTGGTTTGATAAACCGTCGGTCGCGTCGCTCCCCCGGACAGCAAACTGTTCAGCTGTAGCGGCGACAGCCCACGCGGGTCGTCCGCACAGCGGATCCACTGTTCGCCGCCGTCGCTAAGGCGATTCCAGGCAAAACTTTTGTGATACAGCGGGGTGCCCGGTCTGGCGTCAGCCGGCACGGTGAGTTGCCCCACGTTCAGCCGAAGGGTGCTGGCCTGGCCGCGGACAAACACCGGCGTACAGGCCCATCCGCTGACGGCCGGTAACAGGGCGAGTAACAGCGTCAGAGCGGCCCGACGCAGGAGAGTTAAAAAGGACATGTTAACGTCTGCTGTAAAATGAGTGGATGGGGTGTCTGCGCCAGCGTCGGGGTGAGATCGTAGCGGGCAGTACAGTGCTGCTGAGGGCCTGGCCCCCATTGTGCATACAGGGTGCCTTTCGGCGCCAGGCCGGCGAGGTACACCTGCCCCTCGCTGGCAACGATGCTGCTGGTGTTCCTGGCGCGTACTTCGCTGCCAAAGGGCAGTGGTTGTCCCTGCGACTGCAGCGTAAACAGCGCTTTATAACCAACGTGGGTGTGAAAACGCGCCAGCACCACCGCGTCCTTGGTGGGCACCAGCGTCACGGTGCTGTTGGCCAGATCCACATTCTCCGGCAGCGAGTGGCTGTCGAGGGAGACGTCGTTGCGGTGATAGGCGGTGGCAAAGGGCAACACGGCGTACCCGTCACGATTGGTGGCAATGGTTTTCTGGTTGGCCAGGGTCACACCGCTGGCGCCACCGGCGTCAATCAGTACAACCGAACCATTCATTTCCGGCGTAAAGACCACCCCGTGGCGGTGAATCAGGATACCTCCGCTGGCGCCGTAGTTCAGGCGAGTGGCCTGCGAATCGCGGCTGTAGCCGAGATTCAGATCGCCCATTCCACTACTGTAGCCGGCCGTCAGGCTGCCGCTGTGCCCGTTCTGCTGATCGAGGGTTTGGCTGACGGCGTAGCTGAGCGCGTGATTATCCAGTAGGGTGCCGTTGAGACTGACCATCTGACTGTCGGCGCTGTGGCGGGAGGAGGTCAGCGTATAGCCGGCATAGCTGCCCGGCAGCAGGTGGCTCAGCGGCACTGAAAGTGACAATGTCACTACTTTATCGGAGTGCGGCTCGTCGTCATCCTCGTCACTGTCGCTGCTGTGAGAGTCGCTGTAGCTGAGCGACCACGCGATACCGTGAAACTGGCTGCTGATCCCCATATTGGCGGTACGCTGCGGGGCACCCCCTGACCAGTAGCTGTCCTGATCGAGACTCAGATAGAGGGTAATATCGTACGGCAGGCTCTGGCTGGCGGTGATTTGCAGAGTCGCTTTTTTGTTGTCGTTATCCTGCGAGTCGGCGTCGGGATCCTTGCTGGAATACGCCTCGCTCAGCGTGGCATAGCGCAGATGTGAATAACGCCAGCCGGTGAAGGTGAACTGCGTGCCAAGACGGTCAAAACCTTTGCTGTACTGGAGCTGCCAGGCCCGGCCATCGATCGGATCCTGCTGCTGCCCGTCACGGGCGTTTAACAGCTGCAGCGAGAGCGCCCCGACATCGCCCAGCCCTTGTCCCGCACCGACCGAGAGATTGTGGTATTGCCCCGTGCTTTGCAGCCCGCCAAACAGCGTCAGGTTGTGGGCAAATCCGCGCATCAGCGACAGCTGCATCATCAACGGCTGCTGGCTGGCATCGTCGCTATGATAGCGCCCGGCGACCAGGTTGTATTTCAGGTTGCCTTCGCGCTGCATGCTGGTCACCGAAGCATACGGCTGGGTGAACCGGCGGATTTCGCCATCCGACTCTTTGACGGCAACCTCAAGATTGCCGCTACTGGCGGTGGGATAAAGATCGTCAATCACAAACGCGCCGGGGGTAACATAGGTTTGATACAGCACGTAGCCATTTTGTCGAACCGTGACCTGGGCGTTAGTTCTGGCTATCCCGCGGATGGTCGGGGCAAAACCTTTCTGCGAGTCCGGGAGCATCGCATCACTGGAGGCGAGGGCAATTCCCTGAAACTGTACCGCGTCGAACACATCGCCCGACGTAAAGGTATCCCCGAGCGTCAGTTCACTCCGCCAGCGCGTCAGATCGCGCTCAAGCCAGGCGCCGCTGGTGGTCCAGTGGGGCTTGTCATCGCTGTTGGCGGTCAGGCTGTTGCTGGCGCGCAGGCGCCAGGCGCCAGCGTTCACGCCACTTTTCAACATCAGATAGTTATCGCGCTCGGTGCTGCCCTCGCGGGTACGCTGGCTGGCGCCTGAATAGCGGTAATTGCTCTGAAGGGCGCTGATACCTTCATCCCACAGCGCAGAAGGAACATTATCCCTCGCCTGGTGCGTCATCAGCGCCTGGGGAAGGGTCATTAACAGCCGTTGATGGGCAAAATCGAAATTGACCGTACTGCCCGGCAGTAGCGTGGTGAGTTCGGGGCATGAGCGGGGCGTTGCGCCGGGTGCCTGTGCCAGCACCGCCGGATTAACCCCCGCCTGCACCAGGTCTTCCCGTTGAAGGCAGGGCGTCAACTGTCCGCGATCGTTCTGGCGAAACGTGATGATCTTACGGGCGTCCAGCGTGACGCCATTGACCTGCCAGTTCACCGGATAGTCGCCAGGCGGCTGGCTCGTTTGCTGATTGAAGCGCTGAAGATCCACCGCCGGCAAATGATCGTTTTTTTCCAGCAGATCCATATTAAAGGTCGCCTGGGCGTGCAAGGGGGCGCTCTGTCCGGCAAGCAGGATGGAGAGGCTGACGACGGTAACGGTATGAACCGGGCCGTGGCGCATCGCGATTTCAGGCGGTTAGTGCGCCGGGACGGGGGCGCTAAACGTCTGCACAGCGCCAAAGTCATCCAGTATGCGCCAGCTCACCTCGTGGGCGCAGGCCTCGCCGGGCAGGGCATACTCTTCACGGCTGTGAGGGGCAATCACGCTGTGCTCAAGCGGTGTTTTCTGGTTCTGGCCCGCGCAGCTGAGCGTGGTGATAGTCACATAATAGGGAGAGGCGTTTTCCGCCTGCAGGTGGTTGCCACTGACGTGCCAGCGCAGGTGCTGCGCCGCGTCGAGCGCCGAGCCGGGGAGCCCTGCCGGGCGATAAATTAACTTAAGTTGATTCTTAATGGCAAATTGCAGAATGTTCTCGCCAGCCGGCGCGGTATTGGCGGGAATCACTTTGATGTTCAGGGTGAATAAACTCTCCCGGTCATGCGGCAGTTGCGGCGAGGTTAACAGCACGCGCAGATCGTTGCTGTCTCCGGCGTCCAGACGGAACAATGGCGGGGTGACGATAAAGGGTGATTTATTATTATCAGCCAGATCGTCAACCCAGCTCTGAATAAGCACCGGATCGTGAGGATTCGTGTTTTTGACGGTAATGTCGGCCTCATGACTTTGTTCATTATAAATAACACGTGTGCCGGCAATGGCAACCCCGGCGGCAGACGCCAGGAACGGGCAAAAGAGAAGGCTCAGGATAAAAGCCACTTTATAACACTGCATAATTGAGGATCCGGTCACGAGAAGTGAAAATAAGGGCAGGGGAACTGCCCTTGATAACGGCGGAAATCAGAACATTCTATTCATAAACAATATCAATATTGGCTGTGGCATTAATATTGCCGGCAGTCACATCCTGTGAGGAATCGCTTTTCAGATCGGCAATAAAGTTAAATGCAATATCACCGTTTTCGTCGGCTTGCGAAACCGCCGTTTTGCTCTGCTTGTCAAAGGTCAGCTGAGTGCCTTCCGTTGAGCCATCAGGAGAAGAGAAGACTTCAATGCCCACGCCTTTGGCGGTATCCGCGGCGTCGGAAAGCGCCAGCACGGCGGCGCTGGTGCCGTTAGCATTGGTGTCCGGGGTACCCTCCAGGCTGATACTGATGTTCTGTGCCAGCGGGCAGCCGGTCAGGTTGATGGTGAACGGCGTTTCTGCGGTTTTCGCTTCATGTGATTTCAGCGCCGACATATCGACGTTGCCAAAATCGACATTCACATCGCCACCATTGTTAGCGATCTGGCAGGACTCGTTAATAATTTTACCGGTGAAATTCAGTGTTCCCGCCGCGCGGGCGGTGGTCACAGTAGCCAGACTTAAGGCCAGCAGTGAACCCACAACCAGCAGGGTGCCTTTTTCTTTCATACTCAAACCCTATTAAATAATCACAAGTTAATTAAATCGTTTAACATTTTTAAAGCATGTTTTTTATTTCTGTTCACAAAAAAACGGTAAGCATCGCTAATGTATACTGCCGTCGGGGGCGGGATTATACGGAGAACATCGTAAAGGCCCATTGATAAGGTGTGTTAAGCTGTAACATTCTTTATTTTTTAGTGTAAGTATAATCTCATTTGATATTATAATTGAGTTCTATACACAGAGTGCATTATTCCAGGAATAAGTCTTGTTGCCAACGAGTTGCTGTTATTCCCGGCAGTTGACCGGGCAGTCCGGAATAATCATTTACGCTGCCGCTATTTTGCAGTAGCGTGGAGTGACGGCAGGAAGCCGCAGGTTGTATGGCACAGAAACCATTGTGTGCCGCTCAGTGTCACCCGCTATCAAGGAAGATTGCTATGTTTACGTCCCGTCTCGCTCTGTTATGTCTGTGTCTGGCGCCGTTGGCGTCGTCTGCTGCGCTCTCCGGCCAGGTACACTTTTCGGGTCATATCCTCAACCCAGCCTGTCTTATCGCCCCGCAGCAAGATCATCTCGATGTTTCATGCCAGCACCGTTCACCGGAACAGGTCTCCCTGGCTGGCCACCGACCTCGCTATACGATGCCGGATAACCGCGGTGAGGTCAGTCTCCACTGGCGAAATGCACAGCACAGTGAAGCGGATGTGATTATTCGCTATCGTTAAGGTAAGAAAAACGCGGTGAAGGGTAAGCGGATGCAGGACGAAAACAGTAGGACGGTTTAGGCGCGCTCAGCAGTGAACCACTGGGGCGACGCGCGCGTAGAGAATGATTCATGAAAACAATTCTTACCGTCGCCCGGCAGCGACAATGGCGTCAGTCGGGTTCCCAGGCGAGGATATCACCGGGCTGACATTCCAGCGCCTCGCAGATGCGGGACAGGGTATCAAAGCGGATGCCTTTGACTTTTCCCGACTTGAGCAGCGACAGGTTCTGTTCGGTAATGCCTACAAAGGCCGCCAGCGCCCTGGACGTCATCTTTTTTTCCACCAGCAGTTTGTCCAGATTCACCACCACAGCCATCGTTAAATAAACTCCTTATTCTCTTCTTCCGCACGGATCCCGTGGAGCATGGCGTGAAATGTCACAAACAGCAAGCTTCCCGTCAGAAGCAGCACGCCGTCGCTGAGCAGAAACACCACCTGATAATAAGGTTGTGGCCACCAGGCGAGCAGCGGGATCAGGAAGCGGCACACCGGCAACAGGATCCCCATGCCCACCATGGCCAGAGCGATGTAACGAACGCTGTGCGCCAGGGAGAGGCTGAGCACGCTGCGCTGGCGGACGCTACGGGTTACCTTCATGCCCTGCCAGATAGCGAACGCGAACAGCCCGGCCGGAAGATACAGCAGGGCCAGCAGTAGCAAACGTCTCGCCATCCCCGGCGCCTGGGCCGGGTTGTCGGTTAACGGCACTTCAGCAAAGTGCAACAGGGTGGAAAGAAAATAACGTTCGCCGGTAAAGAAGATCCACAGCGGCACGATCAGGGCGAGCATAAAAAAGAGGGGCAGTATGCCGCTAATAATAGCCAGACTCAGCCGGGTTCTGGATTGCTTCACAATTTACCTTCCTGATTGATGAGAATAATTAAAGCACCAGCCGCGTCAAGCATGACATAAGGGCCACGGCGAAGACAACGCTCATCACCCGGACGCCGCGACGACGGCTGGCAAACCACGGACGGGTCCAGACGCGGTAGAGGCTGAGGGTGATGAACGACGCCTGGATGGTCCAGGTCAGCATCCGAAACAGGTAGCCCATTTTGCCGAGATTCTGCAGGGTCTGGAAAACCTCGGCGAGATAAATAACTCCGGTCGCCAGCAAAACATAATTGAGCAGGCGTATTTTTCGCTGCGCCAGCCAGTCGCCGGAAATAAACAGGATCACCGACAACAGCGTTAACAGCGCCCAGAGGATGTCAATTCCGTTCATTACGCGCCTCCTGTTCATCAGGGGTGGCAGCCAGTAAGAGCTTGATGGCAGGCCCGATCACCGGCCAGGCGGTATCGGAGAGGATCACTACCGCGGTCTGTCGCTGTCGGTCGAAGGCCATCATTGCCGCAAAGCCGCCACTCTGCCCGTCATGCCAGACGATCTCCCGTCCGCGGACGCGGGTAGTGAACCAGGCATAACCCACCCGGGAATCGGGATCATCGGTGGCGAACAGGGGGGGCATGCCTTCACTGCCCGCCAGGTTTCCTGCCAGCAGCGCATGGGCATATTTCGCCATATCGACAATCGTGGCGCGTACGCCGCCGGCGGGGGCGAAGGCGTCCATCACCCATGGCTGCTGAGGGAAACCAGAGGCTGACCAGCCCACGGTAAACGTCGGCGAGGCTGGGGTATTGTGCCGGGCCACTTCCGCGCCCTGCATTCCGGCGGGGGCAAAGACCCGTTGCGCCATCAGTGTGGCAAAATCGCGATGGGACGCTCGCTCCAGCGCCAGTCCGAGCAGGGCAAACCCGGCGTTGGAATAATCAAACCATTTCGTCGGCTGCAGGGTGGCCTGGTTCATCATCGCGATCAGCGCGGGTCGATCGTAGCGCCAGGGATTCTGCCGCCGGGCAATATCGCTCAGAATAGCCAGCCGCTGCCCAACCGACGCGGTGAGCGGTGGCAGTCCTGAACGGTGAGAAACCAGTTGCTCCAGGGTAACATCCCGCACCGGGCTGACAATCTCCGGGACCAGCGCCGACACCGGCGTCTGCGCGGTGACTTCGTCGCGGCGAATAGCCTCCAGCAGCAGGCTGGCGGTCATGGTTTTGCTCAGGCTGGCGATCTCATACTGCGTCGTATACTCGCTCCCCCACAGACCGTAGCGCACCCCCTGAGGCGTAATCAGCGCTGCGGCGACCTGTCCGCGGGCGCCATTGAGCAGGGGCGTTAATATCGAGACCAGCTGTTTATCCCCCGTCGTCCGGGAGCTGGGGGGATGAAAGCCGGGCTGCAGGGCGATTCCTGCCGCCACGATGACGGTAAAAACCAGCACGGCGGCAATGATCTGTCTGTCCCGGCGATAGCGGTTCCAGCGCATGTTTTCTCCTTAACGCGGTACGACATCCAGGTGAGCGAATATTGCTTCTCCCTGGTGTTAAAGTGAGCGCAGGTTAGCCTGGTGTTTATCGTTTTACAATAAGTTTTTATCGTTTTATGATTAACTTTGTGAGGGGTAAAGCAGACACTCCCGGCGCGGTGTGGAGAACGCGGGGGGCAATAGAGGCCAGGGGATAAAGTGCGCTGGCGAAGGGCGGTACTCGCCAGCGAGAAATGTCGGCTATGCCGGTATACCGGGAGACGAAAACTCAGCGGATCCGCGACTGCTCGTCGTCGCGTAGCGTCAGCACCTCAAAACCGTCGGCGGTGACGGCCACGGTGTGCTCCCATTGCGCGGAGAGTTTTTTATCGCGGGTGACGACCGTCCAGCCATCTTTTTTGGTTTTGATGCGGCTGTCGCCCTGGTTCACCATCGGCTCAATGGTGAACACCATTCCTTCGCGCAACACGGCGCCTTCCCCGGGGCGGCCGTAATGCAGCACCTGCGGTTCCTCATGCATTTCCTGGCCGACGCCGTGACCGCAATATTCTCTGACCACGCTGTAGCCATGGTCCTCGACCCAGCGCTGAATAGCGTGGCCAATATCGCCCAGCGTCGCGCCAGGTTTTACCACCTCAATGCCTTTCCACATCGCTTCATAGGTGGTTTTTACCAGCCGGCGGGCCAGCGGAGAGACGTCGCCTATCAGGTACATCTTGCTGGAGTCGGCAATCATGCCCGCTTTCTCCAGGGTGATATCGACGTTAACAATCATCCCGGCGCGCAGATGTTCGGTCGCTTTGGGGATCCCGTGGCACACCACATCGTTAATGGAGGTGTTCAACACATAGGGAAAATCGTATTGCCCCTTGCTGGCCGGGCGGGCATGCAGCTGGTTGACGATAAAATCTTCCACTCGATCGTTAATCGCCATCGTCGTTACGCCGGGAACGATAAAGGTATCCAGCATATCAAACACCGACGCCAGCAGCTGGCCGGCATGGCGCTGACGTGCGAGTTCATCGGCGGTTTTAATGATTATTGATGGCATTGATTACCTCCAGCAGACGGTCAGAGCCGGATTTCAGCATCAGCAGTTTGATCTGCTGGTGGTTAAGCTCGGGGTAGAGCTCGCTCATCATGCCCAGACGGATCCAGTATTCCGCCTGGGCATTGACGGAGCGGGACATAGCTTTGCTGGCATCACGAATATCATCGTGCAATAGATCGGAGATTTTGACGATTCCCATAGAGACAGTCCATATATGATTCGTATATGTATCGTATACAGACCGGCACGGGATGTCATGGGCATTTTGTGTCGTGACCGGGTGGGAGGCGAGAGGCCCACGCAAAAAAGCCCGACCAGCGGGCTTATTTTCAGCATTTTTTCGGGTTAATCATTCGCGCCATTCACCATGGCGAAAATACCCATTAGATTATCGGTATGCAGAATGAAAATAACATGACGACGGCGAAGCGCGGCGCATCATTATATTTTATGCAGGTGTTAATTTTGCGTATGAATATTCTCCCGTCAGGCCGGGAATCCGGGGGAGTTACAGCGCTTCAGTGAGTTTATCTACCACCACTTTACCCGCATTATCGAACTGCGTAATGCGAAAGCTGTCGCTCCAGGAGCGGCGGGTGGTGAAACGGTCGAACAGGGATACCCGACCTTTACGCTGACCATCTTTACTCAAAATAACCCATTCAGTCACCGCAGAATAATGCTGGCTATTGTCATGACGGCTCTGTTGTTCAACAAGCTGATCTTCTTTTTCCACTTTTAAATAATCACGCAACATATTTAACCTCCATAGAAAGTATTATTAACATTACTCCTTTTATTTATTCTTTCAATCAAACTTTTTAATCAATAAAAGTAACTATTAGTGGGCGACCTAAGTGCAAAAATCGTCAGATTGTCATCACCCGGCGCAGTGGATTCCACTACGCTTAACAGAGCTGTCCGCCGCGCTATCTGCGGTTGCCAGGGCCAGAAAGGCGGCAACAAAACGCTTCACCTTGTATTCATCATGGGCGTTGTTCTGCTATATCTAGTGGGTTTTGCCACGACCGAGCCACAGAGAGCGCTGTACCATGAGTAATGAACACCTGACGGATATTGCCTATCGTCACTTTATTGAAAGTGTTAAAGATTATGCCATATACATGCTGAGCACTGACGGTACGGTCATCAGCTGGAATGAGGGCGCTCGCCGGGCAAAAGGGTACCTGAGCGACGAGATCATCGGTTGCTACTTCGGTCTCTTCTATAGCGAAGCTGAGCAACTCTCCGGTGTACCCGCGAAAAACCTGGAAATCGCCCTGCGTAGCGGGCAGTTCGAAGGGGAAGGCTGGCGTTACCGCAAAGACGGCTCCCGATTCTGGGCGCACGTCATGATCGACACCATCCGCGATGAGCAGAACACCCTGCTGGGTTTTGCCAAAATCACTCGTGACATCAGTGAACAAAAAGCGATTAACGACCGCATCGCATGGATGGCGCGCTACGATGCGCTGACTGGTTTACCTAACCGGATGGAGTTCTTTGAGCGGGTGGAAAAGCTGATCACCGGTAATGATGCCCGCCGCTTTGCCATTTTCACCATCGATTTAGACAAGTTTAAAGAGATTAACGATCTTGAAGGACACCTTATTGGCGACCAGCTGCTGCAGCGTGTGGCAGGCGCAGTGCTGAAAACGCTGCAGAAGGAGGAGATGGTCGCGCGCTTTGGCGGCGATGAGTTTGTAGCCGTTAAACCTTTTGCCGATGAGAGTGAGGTAGATGCCTTTGCTGCGCGCCTCTGGCACTGCTTCAGCGGTAAGCAGACGTTTGCCGCAACGGAAGTGGTTCTCTCCGCCAGCATTGGCATCTCGGTCTACCCTGAGGACGGCACGGATATTAATACGGTACTGAGCAATTCCGACCTGGCCATGTACCGGGCGAAAAGCAGCCTCGACACCAAAATTTGCTGGTACGAGCGCGAGATGGATGACAAGACGCGGCAGCGCAATATGATGGCCGCCGACATCCGACGCGGTATTCATGCAGGAGAATTTTCGCTTCACTATCAGGCGATCCGCAATATTAAAGATCGCCGGATCACGGGTTACGAAGCGCTGTTGCGCTGGCAGCATCCCCTGCAGGGGTCGATCCCGCCTGACGTGTTTATTCCCATCGCTGAAGAGAGCGGCGCCATCGTGCCCTTAGGCTACTGGGTGCTGGAGCAGGTATGCAGCGAATCGCTGGAAAATCGGCTGAATAAAAAAATTTCGGTCAATATCTCGCCGGTGCAACTGCGCCACCGCAGTTTTATTGAAAAAGTCCGCGAGATCCTGATGCGTACCGCCTATCCGGTCAGCCTCCTTGAGTTTGAAGTGACGGAGACGGCGTTCATCATCAATAAGCAGCTGGCCTTTAGCGTTCTGCATCATCTGCAAAAAATGGGGATCAGTATCGCACTCGATGACTTCGGTACCGGCTACTCCTCCCTGAGCATGCTGCGCGATTTCCATTTCGACGTGATTAAACTCGACCGCAGTTTTATGCTTGATGTGGAGAGTAATCCCCAGGTCCGCTCATTCGTGCGGGCCATCATTTCGCTGGGAAATTCAATTAATACGCCGCTTATCGCCGAGGGTGTGGAAACCGCCGGGCAACTGCAGATCCTCGAAGAGGAGGGGTGTGACGAGATGCAAGGCTTTCTGTTCGGCGAGCCGGTGGGTATTAAACACCTGCCTCCGTCGTCCTGATACGCCCACCGGCTGCGGGTGGGCGCAGCGTCATTACTGATGCGCCAGCGGAGCCTGCCCGGAAAGATGCAGCAGAGCCGACTGCAGCGAGACGTCAAACATCTGACCATGCGTCATACCAGGGTAGCGCCAGAAAGCCACCGTCAGGCCTTTGTCGGCCAGCTGCTGCTGAGTGTGCCGCAACAGACTCAGGGAGGCCACGTGGCCGGTGGGTTCCCGGGCAGCTTTGCCATCACCTTCCAGCAGATACAGCGATTTCCCGGAGAAGGCGGTGGCGCTTAAGGCTTCGCTGCCCTTCAGAGGAGATTCCTGCGCCTGGCCCAGTGACGGGCTGGCCGAATAATAGAGATGAAACAGCGAGGTCTTCCGCCACGCGTCGAGCACAAACAGCCCGCCGTAGGAGTGGCCCCAGATCGCGCGCTGGTGGGGATCTATTTTCAGGTGAGCTTCCGTTTGCGGCACCATTGTTTCGGTCAGCAACTGACGAAACAGGTCATTACCTCCGGTTTTTCGCGGCGGCAGCGCGGGTTTCCCGACTTGCGGTTTGAAGGCCTTTAGCGGAGGAGTGTAATCCCAGGCCCGGGCGGCGGTATCGAAGGGCAGCGTTGTCTGGTAACCGATAGCGACGATCACCGGCGGGGAGCCAGCGGAGAGCTGCTGCAAAAGGGCGTCGTTAAGCTTATCCATCACCGCGTTACCATCCAGCATATACAGCACAGGATAGCCGGCGGCGGGCGGGGCTTTGTCCGGCACGGCAGTCCACACCCGGTAGTGGCGTTCGCCATCGGCGGAGTCATACTGACGTTGCGTAAAATGATAGTACGCTGACCCTTTATCCGCGATGTTTGGCCCCAGCGGCTGAAGGTCCGGCCGGGCGGCGCTACTGCTACTGTAGAAGAGCATGCCAACCGCCAGCGTCAGCAGCCCGCGTGCCCGGATGCTCCCTGAATTCCGCTTCACCTTGTCTAACCCCCTGTATTCTTTGATCTGTCATTGTTGTTGGGCAGACACGGTAACACAGCTTGTTTGATAATGGTTCTCATTTCTTTTAAGCGCTTTGGGACAGCGTGGAATGCCGGGCGGGGCTGGTGGCGGCAGACGTCAAAACGGAGAATATATGGCCGCCTGTCGGCGGCCATCAGAGCACGGTCAGGGATCGCCGTTGATGCTACGCAACAGCCTTTTTACCAGTGGGATGAGCGCAATAAGCACCAGCGCAATAACCACGATCAGTAACAGCGTCAGCCCTTTATGATGACTGATAAGCACCAACAGCATCGCCAGCGTCATGAGATGATCCTTGCATTAACAGCGTTAACCACCGCCGAGGTGAATGAAATTTAACAGAATGGTGATGACCACCCAGGCCAGCAGCAGAAAGCGTCGTTTATCGCGTCGAGCTTCCAGCGCAGCGAAATAATTAGCGCTGTACCAGGTTGATATAATAATAGCCAGCGTGATGATGACCTGCCAGACCACTTCGCTAAAGCCCGTCACGATGCTTATCGCGCGAAAGCAGAGCACAATCGCGATACCGTTAAGCGCGTTACACATCAACCATCCCCACAGGCTTGAGGGACGGCTAAAGAAATATCCAAGTCGTAAAACCAATGTCGTATACACCTTGCCAAAATAATCGCGCTGTAAAATGCAGTTTAACGCCCGACGAGGTATTGATATAAATCAATATTAATGGGATAGCGCACTAATCACTGGTATGCAGCGATCGCGGGATGGCAATAGAAAGGAGAGAGAATAAGCGAATAAAAACACAAAACTAGCTGTTTTTATTGTATTTTTTAATTTCCTGATGCGGTGAAATATCCTCATCAATCAATTTAAGAAAATGGCATTAATTTCCATTGTTATTATTTTATCTGGCTCTATCACCAGCTAAATTAAAAGCTATTCACTATTAACCGCTGGCCGTTTGCGGAAGTGGTCTGAAACAGCCGGAGCCTCAGCTCCGGCTGGCGTCATACCTAATGAGGCAAGGCGTTATGTTGCAGAATTTTCAGGAAGTCATTTTTGTCTGAAATTAATGACAGCGCGTTAGCGATCAACTCATCGCTAAATATAGAGGCAATTTCTTTGAGCACATCAATATGCTCTTTTTCTTTCGCGATGACGCCGATGGCAATAAACATGACGTTGCTGCGATCCCAGATTACGCCATCAGGAAACTGAAAGATCTCAATGCCGGTTTTGAGAATGATATCCGTCGCGGATTTCGGCAGATGCGGCAGGGTGATGCCATTCCCCAAAAAAGTGGAAACCTGATGTTCACGCTCCAGCAGAAAATGAACGCACTCCTGATTCACATACCCTTTGGCTTTACACTCCGCGCCAATCATGGCGATCACTTCCGCTTTATTACTGGCCTTGCAGCCGATGTGCAGATTATCCAGCGTGATGTTATCGATCATAGCCAACCTCCCTGGTGAGACGCGTAGATTTTTTACTCTCATGATTCGCTGACAGCTCTTCTTCTAACTGCTCGAGCGATTTATTGGAGGTCTCTGGTAGGGCGAAGACCACGAACAGAATCGCTAAGTAGTTGATGGCTGCGAAGATGAAGAAGACCGGCCCAAGGCCCAGTTTCGCCTGCAGCAGCGGGAACAGATAGCTGACCACCGCGTTCATGATCCACATGAAAAATACCGAGATCCCCATCGACAGCCCGCGGAATTTCAGCGGGAACAGCTCGGCTAATACCACCCAGGTAATAAAGCCCATGGAACCCTGCATCACGCCGACGAACAGCGCGCCCAGCAGCCAGATGGCGGTGGCTTTCAGATCGCCCACCAGGGTGTAATCGACAGCGGCGATAATCAGGTGCAGCGTGGCCATAATGGCGAAGCCGTAGATAATGATCGTCTTACGCTTGAAACGATCGACAAGGAACAGCACGCCAATCAGCATACCGCCGACGGAGAAGACACCGTTCAGCACGTTACAGATCAGCGAGGTACGCTCTGAGAAGCCGGCGGCACTCAGAATTTCCGTGCCGTAGTACATAATGACGTTGACGCCGGTGGTTTGCTGCAGTGCAGCCCAGGTAATACCGACCAGCAAAATTTTGAGGATCCATGGCGTTTTGAGGATAGTCGTGAAGGTGCCCTGGGCGCTGTACTTATTGCCGGCTTCAATTTTGATCAGGGTGGAGATGTCGTCATACTCCTTCTGCGCGCGTTCCGCCGGGCGGATCTGTTTGAGAATATGTAGCGCTTCCTCGTGGCGGTTTTTGCTGATCAACCAGCGCGGGCTTTCCGGCGCGCGCCACATGCCAACAAACAGGCAGACAGCGGGAATGGCCTGTACCAGCAGCATATAGCGCCAGACGTCCGGCAGGTGGCCCCAGATAATGCCGATTATTGCGTTAATGGCAAACGCCGCCAGCTGGCCAATGACGATGGCGACTTCATTCAGGCCGGTCAGTTTGCCGCGCATCTCGGTAGGCGCCACTTCAGAGATAAAGGTGGGGGCGGTGACCGACGCGCCGCCGACGGCGTAGCCCAGCAGGGCACGAGCAATCAGCAGGGTGGTGATATCGGGGGCCGCGGCGGATAGCAGGGCGCCGATAAGAAAAATAAAGGAGAGGAAGAGTAAATATTTGCGCCGGCCGAAGAAATCGGCAAACTTGCCGCCAAACACGCTGCCCAGCGCGGCGCCGATCAGCAGGACGCTCATCACCAGCCCTTCGGTGGTTGGGGTCAGCGCCATATACTGCTTCAGTGAGGAAAAGGCGCCGTTAATTACGCCGGTGTCGTATCCGAAAAGCAGGCCGCCGAAGGTGGCCACTAAGGTAATCTGATGAAGTCGTTTTCTCTGTTGCTGGTTCAGGTTTGTTATAAATGACATGGTAGTCCCTTTATTTTATTGAACGACACAAGATAAAAATACATCTCCCCAGTCAGGATTTATTACGCCTGTGTTGTCGTATCTAACTGAACTAAATGATTTTTCTTCTTTGTGTTATTGCTCAGCACATGGCAGGGTACGCTCAGCAATGGCGGTCAAAGAGGTTTACGGCTTGGTGTTGACATGGATGTAGTCGATATCCGTTCTCCTTTCGGGTTATTAGCGGTCTTAATTGCGCCGGATGCACCGACGTCTGCCGGTGGACAGCGCCCTGGTGCGGCTCGTTGCTGTCGTTCCGGTGTTTTAGCGTGACATGAATATGGCACAAAGAAATGGAATGAACATGCAACAAGATCACATTATGAAAATTTAATTTCAAATTGGTGTTGCAGAATGGTAAATGCATGAAGCCAATCACAAAGGGTACAGGGCGCATATCCCCATGAAAACCAGGTTAAATTTACATCATGGTAATAATGATGTTGTTTTCAGTGGGTTAATGTAAATCAAAGAATACAACGCAGATCACATTTTTACGCCATAATATCTAAGAATAGAATTTATATTTCATTACTGTGATCAGGGTAAAATGAGGATGGCAGCCTTCTGGCACCGGTCTGGAGGGGAAGAAAGCCCGTGGGGAGGTTATAGGATAAATGTGTGGCCGGCGGGAACGCTGGGTAAAAATGCAGAGAAGGGGGATCCTCTGCATTTTACCCATCACGAAAAAGATCAGTGCAGTGCGGGCCAGTAGCCTTCGTTGGCGACGATCAGTTCATCGAGGATGGCTTTCGCCACCGCGGCGCTGGGCACCGTTTTCGACAGCGTGATGGCCTGCCACAGTTTCTGGTAACTACCCTCAACCCAGGCGTCAACCACCAGTTTTTCGACCGCCACCTGCTGCTCCATCAACCCTTTCTGGAACGACGGGATTTTCCCCATCGCCAGCGGCTCCGGGCCATTGACGCCCACCAGGCAGGGGACTTCCACCATCGCCGTCTCATCAAAGTTGGCGATCGCCCCGTTGTTTTCCACGATCAACAGCATCCGCTCCTGGGTGTTAAAGGCGATGGCGCAGGCGAGGTCGACGATAAAGGTGGCATGGGCCCCGGCATGAAAATGCGCGCCTTCCGCCGTGCCCCGACGGGTAATCTCCCGGGCCATATCGAAGACCTCTTTTTCACGTCCGGCCATCACCTCGTTCGCCCGCGTAAAGTCTGGATCGGCGTGCGCCACCTCATAGTCAGGATAGAGGTAGTATTTCAGATAGGTGTTAGGCAGCGTCGACGGATCGAGGGCAAACACATCCTTCACCTTTTTAAAGGTTTCGATCCAGCTTGGCGCTTTATGCTGAAAATCTTCTTTTGGGCTACTGTACCCCTGGTCCGCCACGTGACGCTTCAGCGCCGGCATCAGATCGTTACCGGCTTTATCGGTGATGCGGGTCCACCAGCCGAAATGGTTCAGGCCATAGTAGCGGACGTTCAGCGCCTTGCGCGACGGCAGGCCGAGGATGTCGGCAAACAGCCCCTCGATAGCCACCGGCATATCGCAGATGTTGATGATGCGTGCGTCGGGTCGCAGGCGACGGGTGGCTTCCGCCACAATGGCCGCCGGATTGGAATAGTTGAGCATCCAGGCGTTCGGAGCGTATTGCTGCATATAATCGACCAGCTCCAGCACCCCGGCAATGGAGCGCATGCCGTAGGCAATCCCACCCGGACCACAGGTTTCCTGGCCCGGCACGCCATATTTTAACGGGATCTTTTCGTCTTTTTCCCGCATCTCATACAAGCCGACGCGAATATGCGCCATCACAAAATCGACGTCAGTGAAGGCCGCCTGCGGATCGGTGGTATAGCTGAACGTCACCTGCGGGAAACGTTCTGCCACCAGAATGGCGCAGGCGTCGCCGATCGTTTTCTGACGCTGGTGATGGTTGTCGTACAGACGGATCTCCCGCAAGGGAAAGCGCGACATATTTTCCAGCAACATCATTACAATCCCTGGGGTATAAGTACTGCCGCCGCCGGCAATCGTGACCACAAAATTATCTTTCATTTACCACCTCGTTATTCAGTAACACCCAGACTGGCGTTGACCGCCGTTCGAATTTTGTTAACCCCCAGGCCATAGATCACCTGGACATGGTTGCCTTTGATCAGCACGCTGCTCCCGCCGCTCTCTTTCAACAGCGACGGCTGGATGAGGGCGGGGTCGCGCACATCGACCCGCAGACGGGTAAAACAGTTTTCCACTACGCAGACATTCTCTTTTCCGCCCAGTCCCGCAATCACCAGCGTACCTTTATCGGCACTCTCGCTTGCCTGGCCCGTCTGCTCGGAAGTCTCCGCATCGGCAGCCGATTCACGGCCCGGGGTGAGCATCCGCAGACGGGTAATACAGAAGGTGCCGACCAGGTACATGGTGGCGGTTTCCAGCAGGCCGAGGGCGACAAATACCGGCCAGCGCGTCACGCTGGCGCCGGCAGGGAGGTTATAGACGACGAAATCGATCAGGCCATTGGTGGCGCAGACCCGCACGTGAAGCAGCCAGGCCAGCATCTGGAAAAAACCGTCCAGCAGGGAGTAGATAAGCCACAGCAGCGGGGCGGTGAAGATAAAGAGGAACTCAAAAGGTTCGGTGATCCCCACCAGAACGGAGGTCACAATTAAGGGGATCAGCGTGACTTTAAGCCGCTGCTTATTCTCCGGTTTCGCCGTACGGTAGAAGGCGAGCGCCATGCCGGCGGTGCCGAAGATCTTCACCATGCCATAGGTGAGAAAACGGGCGGAATCACTCAGCGCCCCGATGGGATGACGGGTGATTTCGGCAAGGAAAATAGGCTTGGCGCCAATAACCGTTTGACCATCAACCAGCAGCTGTCCGCCGATGGAAGTAAAGACAAACGGCGACCAGATAAGATGATGCAGCCCGGTCGGGATCAGGAACCGGTTGAGAAAACCGTACAGGAAGACCCCGATGGCGCCAAAGGATTTCATAAAGCCGGTCAGCGCCGAAATGCCCAGCTCAACCACCGGCCAGAGATAGACGGTGGCGATAGCAAACAGGCCAACCAGCGGTAGCATCACGATCAGCACTAGCTTACTGTTGCCGTAGATCGACAGCGCGCCGCGAAACTCAATGCCGACCACGCGGTTGTGGACAAAGGCGACGGCGCAGCCAAGGATGATCCCAAGGAACACGCCCATATCAATGACCTGAAAGCCAAAGATAAAGGTTTGTCCACTACCGTACAGTTGCGCGTTGGTGGCCCCGGACGCCAGGCGATGGGTCAGGGTCAGCCAGCTATTGTTCGCCGCCAGATACACCAGCCAGGTCATCGCCGCCACGAAGGCCGCTTCGGCTTTGCGGGTTTTCGCCAGGCCGCTGGCCAGCCCAAGGCAGAACAGAAAGCCGAGATGGTTCATCAGCGCCCAGAGCATGCTGGAGACGAATTTCCCCAACAGGTAGAGCGCGCTGCTTTCATCCACCCACAGCCGGTTGGTGGTCATGCTGAACAGGGCGATCAACAGGCCGATAGCCGGCAGATATAGCACCGGCCCGATCATTGCCCTGGAAAAGTCCTGAAGCTTTTTCACGCCAATCATGGTTGTCCTCTCGTCTTCGCAGACCTGATGAATAGGCTTATCAGACTAGGAGCAGACCACCGGGATCCCGAGCAGGAAAAGGGCCATCTGTGATGAAAGTCATATATATTGTTGTCGGACAGATATATAAATATGGCGAGATTTATAGATGAGTTAGTGTTGAAATTTTCGCTGCAATGTAAAAATAATCTTTTATTTACATTAAGTTATTATCTTATCTGTTTGACGAGCGCCACCTTAGCGAGACATCTAAAAGTGATTTATAAAAAGATTGCCACTGAACTGAAGGCCCGCATCAACAGCGACGACTATGCCGTGGGCGATATGCTGCCCAGCGAAAAAGCGCTCGCTGCGGAGCTGCAGGTCTCGGTGATGACGCTGCGCAAAGCGCTGGCGCTACTGGAGGAAGAAAAGCTGATCGCGCGGCGGCACGGCAGCGGAACCTGCATTGTGCGTAAAAGTAACTATCACGGCGGAGAACTGGAGGGCTTTAACTACCAGATGCAGGTGGTAGGCGTCACCAACTACCGTAACAAAGTCATTGAATTCACGCTGCTTGATGCCCCACCGGCCATCGCTCAGCAGTTAAAGATCCAGCCGGGGGAAAAAGTTTACTACGTCAGACGGCTGCGGCTGATTGATGAGGTCCCGATCCTCGTGGAAAACAGCTATATTCCATTCGCCGCCTTTCCCTGGCTCAGCGTGGGTAACCTCGAGCAGTCTAAATTCAACTATTTCAAAAAAGAGTGTCATATCACCATCATCGAGAGCCACCGCAGCTATACGCCGGTGCTGGCGACCCGCGAGCAGGCCGAGCTGCTGCAGGTAGCGCCAAACAGCCTCCTGCTACGGGTGCAGTCTGTCAGCTATGCGCAAAACCGGGCGATCGTCGATTTCTCAGAGATCTACCAGAACACCAGTAAGTACAACGTGAAGCACATTACCCGCCGCTAGCGGATTCAGATCAGCCATCCCCGGGCGATCAGCTCCATTCCCAGCGCCAGCAGGAACAGCAGAAAACCCTGACGAAAGCGTCGCGGGCTGAGACGCGAGCGGATCCACTGTCCCAGCCACATGCCGAGTAGCGCGGGCAACAGCGCCAGCCCCGACAGCAGCAGCGAATCAGCATGCCAGCCACCGTGCAGGGAGAGGCCGGCCGCCATCGCCAGGGTGGAGAGGGTGAACGACAACCCCAGGGCCTGCACCAGCTCGTCTCGACGAAAGCCCAGCGTCTGCAGCCAGGGAACGGCCGGAATAACAAATACCCCGGTCGCCCCGGTGATAACGCCGGTCAGCCCGCCCATGAGCGGCGACAGCCACTTCTCCACGCGGGTGGAAACCTGCAACGCCGGGCCACAGAGCGCATACCCGGCATAGGCTATCAATACGGTGCCAAGCGCCAGCGCTGAGCACCGAGGGTTGAGGCTGATCAGCAGTGACGACCCCGCCAGCGTTCCCATAATAATCCCGGTCATCATAAGCCAGAGGCGGCGCACAATCTGCGCCAGCGCGGGGCCAGCCAGCAACTGCCAGAGATTGGTTAACAGCGAGGGAAGCACCAGCAACACCGCTGCGGCCTGCGGCGGCATCAGCAGACCAAGCAGGCCCATCGCCACGGTGGGTAATCCCATGCCGGTCACCCCTTTGACCAGTCCGGCGGCGATAAAGATCAGCAGTAAATAAAAGATGTGGAGATCGAACATCATGGCTCACTTTTCAGGGTAGAAAGGGACATTGAAACCACTGGTCGCTGAAGACACAATGCGGTATGTTGCCCTAAGACTACGGGAAAACCGAAGGGTGGGGAGGGTGTGATGCGGATGGATCTGGCCGATCTGCGACTGTTTATCGCCATCGTGGATACCGGCAGTATTACCGGTGGGGCTGCTATGGCCCATCTTGCTCTGGCCTCCGCCAGCGAAAGAGTGCGCAAGCTGGAGGCAGAGGTCGGTGTTCCCCTGTTGCAGCGTCATGCCCGCGGCGTAACGCTGACTGAGGCCGGGGAGGTACTGGCGCGCCATGCACGCCCGCTTCTTGCGCAGCAGCAGCGTCTGCGCCAGGCGATGAGCGCCTTCGCGCGCGGTCAGCAGGGGACGCTGCGGCTGTTCGCCAACACCTCGGCGATGTCGGCTTTTCTGCCGGGCAAGCTCGCCGCCTGGATGGCAGCGCATCCGGCGGTGCAGATCGACACCGAAGAGCGCACCAGCGCGGATATCGTCAGCAGCATTCTGGCTGGTGTGGCGCAGGCTGGAGTGGTCTCTGATGCCGTCGACCCCGGGCCATTGCATCTGGATCCTGTCGCCGATGATCCCCTGGTGCTGATTGTGCCGCCGGCTCACCCTCTGGCAGGAGCGAATGAAGTGGCGTTTGCGGCGGTCATCAATGAGCCGCTGGTCGCCCTCTACCAGACCAGCGCGCTGCAGCAGCATATTGAACAACATGCCGCCGGGCTCGGCCAGGCGCTAAACGTCCGGGTCCGGATGAGCCATTTTGAAGGGCTTTGCGAGATGGTGGCTCACGGCGCCGGCGGGGGGATCCTGCCCCGCGTCATTGCCGAACGCTACCAGCAGCGCTACCGGTTTGCCGTCATCGCACTGCAGGATCGCTGGGCACAGCGCCGCCTGTGTCTGTGTTATCAGGATGATGCCCGGCTGACGCCAGCGATGCGCCGTTTGCTGGCGTGGCTCCGACAGCCGTGAGAACATGGGTGACAGTGTCACTTTACATGCCCGCTACGGCTACTGACATTTGTGTCAGAGATGCGATAGTAGAGGTCCGCTTTTATTCAGACGCTAATCAGGACAGACAAGATGAGTACATTACCAAAGGTCGCGGTGCTGGGACTCGGCGCCATGGGACATGCTTTTGCCAGCAATCTGCTGAAGAAAGGCTTTACCGTCGCTGGCTGGAACCGCTCGCCAGCACGCGGCGAAGATTTACAGGCGCAGGGATTGATCATGCATACCACGCCGCAGCAGGCGGTCGCCGATGCCGAGGTGATCATCAGTATGCTCGCCGATGGCCAGGCCACCCTTGAGGTACTGGCGCAAATAGCGCCTGCCTGTCAGCCGCAGGCGATCTATTGCCAGATGGGCACCATCGGCCTGCCGGAGACGCAGGAGGCTATCGCCTTGCTGCGGGCGCTTCAGCCGGCGATGACCTTCGTCGATGCCCCGGTTTCAGGGACCAAAGCCCCGGCGGAGAAGGCGCAGATCCTGGTGCTCGCCAGCGGAGATCGTGAAAAGTGTGCTGCTGCCGAACAGGTGTTTGCGGCTATCTCCCGCGGGACGCAGTGGTTTGGCGAGGCGGGCAACAGCCAGAAAATGAAGCTGGTCCTCAATGCCTGGCTGATTTCGATGATGCAGGGCATCGCGGAAAGCGCCCAGCTGGCGAAGACGCTGGGCTTTACCCCCGACCAGCTCTGGAGCGCCCTGGAAGGCGGCCCGCTGGCCGCGCCGTATGTCAAAGTGAAACTGGACGCCATCGCCAGCGAGCAATTCGCGCCGCAGATGCAGCTGGCGCATGCACTGAAAGATGCCCGGCTGGCGCTATCCCTGGCCGAGCCGCACACCATGCCGGGGCTGGATAACATTGCCGAACTGTGGCAGCAGGCGGCGGACGCAGGATATGCCGGACAAGATTTGTCAGCGGTGTATCAGTGGCTGTCGACGTCGTCAAAAGCGTAGTTTTTACGCACTCGTGTTGGCAAAAAAGTGGCCATTACGGCCACTTATCCTGAGGTGCTACTTCCCGGAGACATCCGTGCGAGTGTCGATCCCTTCGTCAATTCGTTTAATCATATAGGGAAAGAACGGATTGGAAGACTGACGCATCAGCGAGTCCAGACCCACAACCAGCACCGAACGCTCGCCGCGAGCTGCAAACGTGCCGAGGCTGATCCCATATTGATTCAGCGGATGGGGATAGCGCCCGTACAGCGAATCGCTTAACGGGAAGGGGAGCGCGACATGAGAAAGGGAGTATACGTCCGGCAAATAGCGCATTCCCTGCAGCTTTTCCACTGTGGTGTCTGTTTTCCCGGCAGGTGTTGTGCGGATTTCCATATCGGTACTGGCTGAATTCGCGTTAGTGATGATCGTGGTCTGATAAGCGCGGGGCGGCGCGGGCAGCAACCGTGCCAGCGCGGTGTAAGACGTCCGGCGTAATAATGAATTAAACCTGACGGCATGATTCAAATCGAAGAGGACAATTTCACTGCCATTTTCCGGCAAACGGTTATACAGCGCCGTCACGATCGCCCGCGTACTGACCGTTGAATCCACAACGGACTGAAAGGTCAATACCGGCGGTAAGCTGTTAAGTCTGTGATTTCTCGAGTCAGTCACTATCTGCTTTTGCAGCGCTTTGGTCAGCAGGAAGGACTGCCGGGCGGCGTTCGTCGGGAAGGAGTTATATTTGAACGGATTAAACTCGGGCATGATGTTTAACCATGCGGCTTTCGAGAAGGCGGGAAGAAACGCGGGCCAGCCAGCGAGGCCGGAAAAACGCGCGAAGCGGGTAATACCGATCATCGGAGAAATCAGGATCACCCGCTGGGGTTTTGCCAGTTCGGCATTATCCAGCGCGTCCAGCGAATATTTCATTGCCAGCGCGCCGCCGTTGGAAAATCCGACGATATGCAGGGGCGCATCATTACCCGTCAGTCGTTTCGCTTCTCTCACCGCAAGGCGCGTGGCGGCAAGCCAGTCCTGCCAGTCCACATCGGTCAGCCCGGCGGGAACCGTCCCATGGCCTGGTAATCTGATACCGATGGCGACATAACCCTGTTGCCGGTAATTTTCAGCGATATGCCGCAGGCTGTAGGGCGTATCTGTCAGACCATGCAGCAACACCACGGCGCCTTTCGGTTTGCCATCCGGCATCATGATATATGACCGATTCCAGTTGGTTGGAAACGAGTCCGGATAGATGGGGCTGTGACGATAGTAACGGTTCAGTTCGGTTTGCTGCTCAGCGTCCAGCTTATCGGTAACCTGGCGTTTTACCTCACTGAAGAGCGCATTCTCTTTTTTGATGTAATCGTTCCAGTCAGCATTGTCGATTTCATCCGCGTCCATCTCATGCGGAACCCAGGTATGCCAGAGCTGCAGCTCGGGTCCGCGCTGAATGTCATAAAGGCGTAGTCCCAGAGCGCCAACGATCAACAGCAGCAGGGATAACCCGATACGTTTTAACCACGTTACCCATTTCAACGCGTTGCTTCCTTTCTTAATGACATGTTTTCTGAGTATAAATAAACATGGTCAGGGAGATTTACTTTTTTACGCAGGACGGGGCGTGAAGCGCGCTGAGCGGTTCTATGGCATTGGGTTTAGCGATGCAAGACCAGTGGACGGATCCATCAATGGCCAAGCGCTTACTGGCTGACGGTTTCAGCGGGACACCGTCGAACATTCGCCATTTATATCATCTCTTAATAAACAAAAATTCCAGCGCCGTCCGTCACTGCGCAACTCGGTGATGCTGAGCGGGTGGACGTCGATACGTGCAAATGAGTGAAGTGGGGCGCCGAGAACGTTGAGGAGCATGGCACGGATAGTGGAGGCCGACGCAATTACACCGTGTCGGCCTGGAATATCGACGTGTTTTGCCAGCCAACGGCCACAGCGCGCCAGCAACTGAGCACGTGACTCTCCGCCCGGCGGCGGATCGCCCTCCAGCCAGGCCAGGAAAGCGTCGGCGTCTTGCGTCATCACCTCACGTACTGGCCGACCGGCCCAGATGCCGTAGTCGGGCTCCGCCAGCTCCATCACCGGGGTACCCTGTAAAGAGAGCGCTGCGGCAGTTTGTCGGGCGGCGGTCTCCGGGGAGATCCAGACGCGGTGACAACGGGCGACACGGCGTTGTAACTGACGCGCCCGCTGCCATTCCCGCGCCTCCAGAGGGTCATCACAGGGGAAATGTGAACCTCTGGACGCAGCCGTTTCTCCCTGACAAATCAACGTTAGCGACGCTCTCATGATGTGTTAACCGCGACGGAAGGCTGGGCGCTGCACACCTGTCGCCGGCGTGCGTTCGGCTAAGGCACCGAACGCCACACCGATGACGCCCCAGAGCACCAGGTGCGTGCCGAAGGAGCTGATACGGAAACGCCATAGCAGGTCCGCCGGGAAGTGTTCGGGCACTTCGTTCACTGTCGGCATCAGGGCACAAACCACGAGCATCAGCGCCACCGCGAACAGCGTTGCCCACATCATCGCATTCCCTCTGCCGAGGCGCGGTATTAGCTGATGTGATAACCACGCGGCCGCGATGACGATGCCGATGGAAAGCAACATCATGACGAAGTACAGTTCGGTACGATAGCCGATGGTCTCCGGGTTACCGACCGCGGGCGGATTGGGTGGGTATTTCAGACCAGGCATCAGGCTCATCACCAGAAAGCCGACCAGCGCCAGACCTAACGCTAACAGACGCGGGTTCGATGGTCCGAAGCGCTGATAGCTAAAGGCCCAACTCAGCGCCAGACCGCCGCCCAGCGCTGCGCCGAACAGCACCATGCCGGCCATTAGCCCAATCCCGGACTGGGTTTGACGGCTAAACACCTCTTCTTCACCGCCGTCAGCCGACGCGCTGTGTTGGTGTGAATGCGCGGCCAGACTTTCTTCAATCCCGATAGCGCGATCGACCTGCGGCTCGCCGAAATGGTGTGCAAAGGCAAATGCCACCAGTCCAGCCAGAATGCCTGCTATCATCCCCTTGAATAATAGTTTTCCAATCATGTCCGCCTCCTCAGTGGCAGGGAAAACCCAGCAGATGGCGTGCGTCGTGGAAGAATTCATGCACCTGGGTGCCGGAAAACATCGACGTCGCACCTTGTTCCGCACCGACGAAATAGATCGCTAACAGCGCCAGCAGGGTGGTAAACAGTGCCCAGGGCAACAGCGCCGCGACCGGTATCGGAGTGGCCGGGGTGTTGGCGGTAAGGGTGATATCGCTCATGATGTGACTCCGTTGTTAATTTGGCTGATGGAAGATTGTGCCGGGCTCACCGTGACCGGAACGCCGAGTGGAAGCGAGTGGTGGTGATGCGCTGGCGGACAGCTGGCATTGGCCAGGACGATCGGCTGACCATGCGGCGTGTTGATATACGCCAGCCGCCATTCCTGAGTCCGTCGGGCAATGTCATCCGGCGCGGTCAGGTGGAGGGTGGTGATCATGTTCTCCATTGCTGTCGCCCACTGGCGATAGTAGGCATCGTTCACGCTTTCGCCGGGTTGCGCCGGAGCCGCCTTGATCGCTTCGCTGAATGTCCGTACCCATTCTGCCCACGGGAACAGCCCCGCCCGGTGCAGATGGACGATCAGCGAGAATGCTTTCGCCTGCCAGGGCTTATCAAAAACCGGCCCCTCCTCGTCGCGGGGTAACCCGACGGCGGCGTAATCATGCTGTGTCGCAGTGCTCATGCTTCCTCCAGATAGTCGTCCCACAGATCGATGTACACTTTGTCCGGGCGCGGCGTGCCCCACAGTTCCAGCGCGGTGAAGCTGACGCTGTAGACGTGCTGAGGATGTTCGCCCAGACCGTGCGCCGCAGTGTCCGGCGTGATGAACACGCCGTGATCGGTCTCAATACGGCCGATTTTCCCGCGCACGTAACGCGGCAGGCGGGTGTGGGTGGTTGGGTTGAAGTTTTTTGCCCGAACCCGGTCTCCGGCCTTAAAGCGGGGAGCAACATCGTGACTGACGCGCGCGGAGGCACCGGTACTGACAACCATCGCGACGATGTCCTGCGTCAGCACCGGCGTGCCTGGCGCGCAGGGGGCAGGGGTCGAGCCACCCCAGAGTTCTTCGGCGGTGATCACGCCTTTTTCCAGCAGCAGCGTTTCAAATGCGTGCAACCAGTGCTCGTAGTAGCTCGCCTCCAGGTAGTGGGCTGGATCCATGCGTTCAATGGCGTGGCGGAATTCATCCACATTGAAATGTCCGCCGACGAACAGCGAGGCGAACAGCGGAAATACCCGGCGCTCCCATTCATGGTGGAAATACGGCTCATTTTCCTCGTTGAGGATCGGGCCGAGGCCGTGCATACCGCCCAGATCATGTATCCCGTTCATGGTTTTCTCC
>NZ_PIOG01000277.1:0-533 GCF_002810545.1 Klebsiella sp. A-Nf5
CTCATGGCACGAAGCTGGAATGAATAACCTTATGACGTCCTACGCTGGGTTTGATTTTCTCAGTAAATCCTATGATGTGGGTATTGATTATGCTCGAGATCAGGCCAGATTGAGGCAGATGGGCCTTAATCAATCTCAAATGGCCCAGGCAGTTAGTTTTGTGACAAACATGAAAATGCCATATGCGTCACAGGTAGACATGATGCGTATCTTTACGGATGCGCAAGGTTCATTTCGCCAATCAGGGATGAACGGTAGCAAAGCGCTTGAAGCTGCTATGACAATGGCCCCTTTACTTGCCAATTATGAAGTGGCAATGGGCGCGTTGAGTGGTGACTCAAAGGCTGCGGCATCGTTCAACATGCGAAACCTCAATAAGATAGTTGAAATTATGGGGGGAACTAACCCTGGGCAACAGGAAAAAGCAAAAGCTATTGTTGATGCTGTATTTAAGGCTTCTCAGGCATCAGGGCGGTTAGTTGATGAGGCGCAGCTCAAGCATTTTGTTTCCTACGGGAGTTCGGCAACCAACC
>NZ_PIOG01000229.1:0-1014 GCF_002810545.1 Klebsiella sp. A-Nf5
ATTTGCAAAATGAACCATTAATTGTTATGAAAAAAGATTCATGGCATCGTAAAGCTATTCTAAATGAATGTGAAAAGAGAGGTGTTAATACTCATATCTTCTTATCTTCCAATAGTGTAAAGAATAATATTGATTTGGTTGCAAAAAATGAAGGTATATCATTTATTCTCGATGCGGTAGGGCTAAAATGTGATGGTGTAACAACAAGAGCGATGACAGAACCCGTCTATGTCGAGATAGGCCTGGCATGGAAAAAGGATAAATATTTATCATATGCATCAAGAGCATTAATTGCATTCCTGGAACAATATATTAAAGACAATTTCCAATAGTTTATTTATATTTGTTCCTCAACAAATAACTCCCATAATTCTTCAGCATCTGGTGGCATTTTTTTTGCCGGTCGATAAAGCCTTATTTCGATTGGTACCCATAAATTGCTTTCTTGATCTGCTGCCGCCACAATGGTTTTAGAGGCAACATCTTGTGCCGCAAGCGTTTGTGGCAACCAGGCCACACCATCACCCGATCTCACCATTGCCAGCAAAGTGGCCGCCAGATCGGCAACAAATGCAATTTTCATGTTATGTGTGATTCTGTTAATTGACGTTGTATTTGATATTATCCTGCCTAAGCCAGATTGTGATGAAAAAGAAAGATAGGGAAAATTGGACCTATTCTCAATACTCCATAACGGCTTCATTGTCATACTATTGGGTTTACTAAAAGGGATGAGTATATCCATTCCTAAGCGGATGCTCATAAAATGACTTTCATTTAGATTGAGGTGCATATGAGGGTGGTAGTGACACAGCAGAAATTGGGCATCGCCCTGACGCATCATTTTTTCGCATGAGTTCAACGAATCAGAGAGCAGACGACATGAGCCAAACTTAGCTATTTTTTCACTTTGTTTTAACATGTTAGGAACAAATGAAAAGGATAATGCATGGGTTGCTGAAAAAACCAAATGTGGTTGCTTATTGCCAGCTGCATCCAGCGCATTGTTTTTTA
>NZ_PIOG01000161.1:0-920 GCF_002810545.1 Klebsiella sp. A-Nf5
AAAGTGTCCCTGGCGATTAAGATGGGCTAATCCTTGTGTCAAAACATCGATCTCTTCCAACGTCAAATTGCCAATATCGGCAAACTGCGCCATCCCCGCGCCCTGCATGGCCAGAGCGGCATCGATCCCTCCCATAGCTGCATCCTCCTGCAGGGCGACCGCGCCAGTAAGCGCGCTATGCAGCAGCCATCCCCAACTCTCTTCTTCCTGCTGAAGCGCCTCGGGAAGACGGTCGACATGATAAGCAAAGCTATCGGCATTATGCGTCAATGGCAGCATGCTGATGAGATCGCTCGGCTGGCTGCTTAAATGGCGATCCCGTTGAACGTACAAGCGCTGGGACGGTACGCTGCCATCGGCCACAACGCCGTTCAGGGTGCCCTGCTTCGCCAGTTCGTTCACCTCGTCCCAATATTTCAGCCGCTTCACCTCCAGCGGCTGAATAGCACGTGCCGGCCAGACAAAATCGATATTATGAAACCACTGGTCATAGAGATCGTAACTGTCAGGCTGCATAACCGCGATGCGCTGGGCATCTTCCACGCTATGCAGCAGGTATTCGATCTTAATCCCCAGCTCCTGCTCAGCGCGAACACGCAATATCTCCAGTAATGTCACCGACGTGCCCAAAACCCGAAGCGTTAATGGAGGAGAAATAATCGCCGCAGAACTCATCCCTTCAGGACTCCTGTAATACTTGCATAAAGCGGCTAAAGGCCTGCTGCAAGCGATGCGCCTCCAGTCCACGTAAGATAAATACCAACGTTGAATGGCTTAAGGCTCCAGGCCAGTCATCCAAATGCACCGGAGGATGCAACGTGTGCTGTACACCATGAATAACCACCGGAGTCTCACTGTCGCTTACACGCAAAATGCCTTTCATTCTCAGCACCGCGTTACCATGGCAATGTAATAGCATG
>NZ_PIOG01000264.1:0-660 GCF_002810545.1 Klebsiella sp. A-Nf5
TTTTTTGCTGCCTGCGCATAACCGTCCGCCATGGCGACTGCACTCGCTTCCTGCAGAGCTAACACGTACTGAATTGACGGTTTTCTTAACAGCGCATCCATAAACGGCAGTTCGGTGGTACCTGGATTACCAAACACATATTCCACCCCTTCACTTTCCAGAACTTCTAACAATACATCACCGCCACGGCGTGCATTGGCGTTCTGAACTTTAGTTATTGTGTTACTCATAGAATGATCACCTCTGTCTGGGTATTCGTTCGCCCTGTCTGGCGGGTGATTCAATCTTAATCACGGGTCTAACCCCCTTTCCAATACTATATTGATGCCCAGCCATACCCTTTTAGGTATGGGAAGTCATTCGCTGTTCGCCAGGAGATGGAAAGCTATGACGGACTGAGACACTGACACTCAATCAAAGCCAGCCACATTATCGAAACCCTCTCTGATGTCTGCTATTCGCTGAATCTCGCCGCCGCAGTGCGGGCATGATGCCGGATTTTCTTTAGCCATCTACTCTGGCTCACCTGGCGCTGGACCCCCTTCTGGCTCGCTACCAATTCGTCGGCCTGCTGCGTTGTGCATTCGAGATGGTGAAACCATGAGCGTTTCATCGGCATCACCCCGCGAAGCTTAAAAGCTGGTTGGCGGCGTTTTCAGC
>NZ_PIOG01000035.1:0-525 GCF_002810545.1 Klebsiella sp. A-Nf5
GACAGTCTACTGATGCCATACGCCGGACTCATGAGCAGCAACCGCTCACTACCGGGTATGAAGGATTCGACCATACCCCACCGTATGACGATGATTTCAAAAATTAATAGTAAAAAGGATCCAGTTCAGCCAGAGGAGAGGCGCTTTTCACTTAAGGAGAAGTAACATTACTCGGATTCTTTATTCACTTTATCGAAGATATCGTTGTTCAATCTCTGTAATTCTATGAAATTTATGATGAAATATATCGAGGAGTATATCATTAGCAGGCAAAGAAAAATAGAGGCGCTAATCTTCAAATCAAACTTACCTGCGATAGACACAACATACTCATATATTGCAATGTATTGATTTAAAACATAATAAATTGTAGTTAATCCAAAATGTACAAGGAATGAATTTCGGACCTTCGAAATGTTTTTGCGAATCGCAGCAAGGTAAGCTCTGTTCTTAACGCCACTAGGATTGAACGTCACAATCAAGCCTAGACCAATTGAAAACATGATCCCAGCCACGGTAAAAACT
>NZ_PIOG01000203.1:0-980 GCF_002810545.1 Klebsiella sp. A-Nf5
GAAAACCAAGGCGCGAAAATGTCGAATTTTATAATGACGTTAAATCCGCGCTGGATGCCGGATTTCGGCCATGCAAAGTCTGTCGCCCGACGGAGAATGCCCGGACGGCTCCCGCCTTTGTTGAGCAAGCGCTCCGTCTGCTGCGAGAAGACCCGAAGGTTCGCCTCAGTGATAGCGAACTACGTCAGCACGATATTAGCCCGGAACGCGTTCGCCGCTGGTTCCTGCAAAACCACGGGATCACCTTTCAGGCTTTTCAGCGGATGCAGCGCGTTAATATGGCGCTTCAGGAGCTAAAAGCAGGTCGATCAACCACCGATGTCGCTTTCGATAGCGGCTATGAGTCTTTAAGCGGCTTCGGCTATACCTGCAAAAAATTGACCGGTTCCGCACCCAGCGTGCAACGCCAGGTTGTTTTAATTCATCGCTTTACCACCCCGTTAGGTCCAATGTTTGTTTGTGCAACGCAGCGGGGAATTTGCCTGCTGGAGTTTGTCGACAGACGAGCGCTGGAGACAGAATTCAGCGACCTGCAGCGACGGTTCGACGCCAGCATCATCGCCGGTGAAAACGCCCACACCCGACAGGCGCAACAGGAAATAACGGAGTATTTTGCCGGGCGGCGTCAATCGTTCGAGGTGGCGCTTGATACCCCAGGCAGCGAATTCCAGCGAGCGGTCTGGCGCCGTTTACAGCGCGTTAGCTTCGGTGAGACGACGTATTATCAATCGATTGCGATGGATATAGGTAAACCAACGGCCACGCGCGCGGTGGCTGCTGCAAACGGCGCTAACCGCGTCGCGATTATCATCCCGTGCCATCGAATTGTCGGCAAAGATGGTTCGATGACCGGTTACGGCGGCGGCATTGCACGTAAAAAATGGCTTATTAACCATGAGGCAACCATCAGGGAAAAGTGCGGCTGATTTTACTTCCAGGATGAAGGGGCCCCTCTCTGTTCACTTTCACTGCGGCTCGGT
>NZ_PIOG01000120.1:0-978 GCF_002810545.1 Klebsiella sp. A-Nf5
TGCGTTTCAATATAAAATAGTGGAAAAAATGCTATACAAATACGTAGGGCATGAAGACCCAAACGAATTAATCAAAATTCTCAAGTTCTTCATCGAAGATGGAACCATCCGAGCCACCCGGCCGCACGAATTCAATGACCCTGCCGAATTCAAAGCCAAATTTAGTTTTGACGCCACGATACCGGAGAAGCGTGTTCGATATCATGAAATGTGGCCCGGCAAAAGCGACGATGACAGTGATAACTGGTTAAGAGGGCGAACCAAAAACGCCGAAGAGTTTGACGCCTATATGCTGCGCGGAAATCTGCTTTTGAATACCGGCGTGATATGCCTCACCAGAACTGACACTAATTACCTGATGTGGTCGCATTACGCCAGATCCCATTCTGGATTTTGCATAGGGTTTGATGACGCTATTGTGGAAGCGCTGGATGACCGACACACAGCGTTAAACGGTGATGTGGAGTACGTAAAATCGCCACCTGAAGTGAACTTCTATACCGCTGATGTTTACGACATTGTCAGAGCCATCTTTCTGCACAAGGGGGAGAGCTGGAAGTACGAAGAAGAATTTCGGATTGTCTCTGAACTGCCAGGGCTTAAAAAGTTCGATACCTCGCTCATCAAAGAGATTTCTATCGGATGTAAACCCTATCGAGAGCTGGAAAATTTTGCCCGCGAGTTGCTGGACAGCAATCTCGCCGTATACAAAATGCTTTGCCCGACTGACTCGTACCAACTGAAGCGTGTGGAACTGGACAAGAACCTTTCTTTTCAAGGTTACTAGTTCTGGCTGCTTCAATTAAGAGCCTGCTTCTCTAGATAAATACTAAGTTACTTATTATTATTTATATGGAAACAGGTTTTTTATACCAACTGTCCCAGACATATTCCCTTCCGTTTTCACTTCCAAAAACAGTCACTAGTCGCTATGATTTGCCAAGCAATAAGTAAGTAATTACCTATCGGTGGGGCATG
>NZ_PIOG01000110.1:0-708 GCF_002810545.1 Klebsiella sp. A-Nf5
TACAAGGGCAAAGATGCATTGCTGAAGGGTAAAACTGACTACATCGAAGAGATCCGCCTTATTGATACGTGGGGATTAAGTTTTGAGGCTGCACGTTACCCGCAAGGCATCTTAGCGGCAATGCTCAAAACAGCGCGTGTAAGCCCCTCTCAGGCTTGCGACTTCTGGCACAAGTACGACGCTAAAGCAAGGGGTAGTAAGTTCATCAAGCGTGTATTAGATCGTGTTGAACAAGGCGGCATAGGTGAAGAATATAATGCACAGCTTTACGCCACCTCTGTAGATAGTTTTGATTACTGGATGGATTAATGAGCGAAAAAGAAAAGCTGTATAAAACAATAAACGATATTCTCACCTTCTGCTTCAAGTGTGCAAAGGTTGTTATAGGTCTTATTGTTATCTTCTTCCTGTTAGGGGTTATATTCGGGAAATGAAACATTATCCCCCGCTCTGGTTCGAGACTAAATATCAAATGGAACTTAATGCAGGTATTACCCTAGCGGCTAAGCTAAGCGAATGGAAAAGTAAAGATACTCAAGCGCTACTAAAAGCACGTAGTAATTATCAGTCAAAATTTTTTAAGAAAGCAATTTAATCCAATCAATAGGAATGCACTTGTAATGAAAACCAAATCTATCTGTGTAGCGCTGTCTGCTATTGTTGCTGCTATGTCTCTTTCTGGCTGTGCGCTAATAGTGGATGGTAAAA
>NZ_PIOG01000017.1:0-846 GCF_002810545.1 Klebsiella sp. A-Nf5
GACTGATTTGCTTGCTAAAGCAAAAGCTAAAGACCCGGTATTAGGGGCTGAACTAGATCGAGAGTTCAAAATTTTGTCGTCGCGCCTTCCATTCGGACTAAATTTTGAGCGGCACAGCCCTGAAGCTGTTGAGTTACCATTGCGACCTGTCCGAAAAGGTGACAAGGTGCGTATTCTACCGGAGCGTGGAGCGGTCAAGAAAGGTGACCAGCGGCTTTGGCAGGTAAAAAGCATTAATAAGGCTAAGATGGTTGCTGTTTTAGAATTAACTGGGGCTGCAGAGAACGATACACAGACAGTCATGCTTGAGGACTTGGTAGTGGTGGCGGAGTCTCGTGACATTATCTATCCTGGTCTTGTTAGTACAGGTAAGGTATTGCGCGGAGGGGAGAAACCATTCCACACTGTCATTAATGGTGAGAATTACCATGCCCTTAAGGCATTAACATATACACATCGAGGCTGTGTTGATGCTATCTACATTGACCCACCATATAATACTGGGGCAAAGGATTGGAAATATAATAATGATTATGTAGAAGCTGATGACCTTTACCGCCACAGTAAATGGTTGGCGATGATGGAGCGTCGCTTGTTGATTGCACACCAGCTCCTTAATCCAGCAGATTCAGTACTAATCGTTACTATTGACGAGAAGGAATATCTACGATTGGGTTTACTACTGGAACAAATTTTTCCAGAAGCACGGATCCAAATGGTATCGATCACTACAAATCCAAAAGGAGCTTCTCGCCCTGATATGTTTGCTAGGGTAGATGAGTTTGCTTATTTTGTTTTGATTGGTAATTCCAGCGTTTCTGGAATTACAGTAAATGATTCGCAGGG
>NZ_PIOG01000260.1:0-696 GCF_002810545.1 Klebsiella sp. A-Nf5
CGGATGCGGATATGCCTGCACCGGAAAGAGATGCAGACGAGCCGGGGTTCCCGCCAGCCGCCGGGCGCTGGCGAGCAACAACGCTGCCCGGCCATACGTCAGCGGCTGACAAAGCTGTTCCGTAAGCGTGAGGATTTCCACGCCACTGAGAGAGCCGCAGGCGGCAAGCCAGCCGGGTACGGTTTCAGGGGCGACGGGCGCCATATCAACAGTGTCGGGCCAGCCAGCCTGGCGCAGCATCCGGTCGCCGTGACGCAGAATAAGCGTGTTAAGGGTTTCATTTTTCATCATTATCGTCTATGTCCGGGTTATATCACCCCGCAGCGTGGCGGGGCGATCTGCTGTCAGCTTTTCAGTAATGCCCGCACTTTTGCTGTATCCGCCAGGCGGCGCATGACGCTTTCCGGCACCGGGAGATTGCGATCCCGTGCGGTCCATTCCCTGTCCCACAATGCCTGTTCGGCGGTAATCAGCAGGGTTTCAAGCAGGTCAACCGGCACAGTCACCCTCTGCCCGTTCTCTTTCACCTGGTCTATCAGTGCCATCACCAGGCCGGCTGACACGCCCGACTCAAGCCGTTGTTCTTCCGGTATAGCGTCCATGCGTTCCAGTACTGCCCTTACGTCATGTTCTGAAAAGGAATATTCCATCCCGTCAGCCAGTGCTTCAATATCCGCCGGGGTCCAGATAATCAGG
>NZ_PIOG01000037.1:0-934 GCF_002810545.1 Klebsiella sp. A-Nf5
ACAAAATCTTTGGCTACGGCAATGGGGTTAGGCGAACGCATTGCAAGAGCCGTCACGACCCCAAGTAAAATCATGCAACTGCTACCTGACGTCCAGCCGCTATACAGCCATAAAAATGCGGCTGTCCCCGTCGCAATGAAGGTTCGCAGACCGTTCACGCGGGCAGAATGTGATTCCAGAGAACGTTCCGGCGACGGTTGGACTGCTGAGAGGATTTTTTCTTCGATGGATGATGGTCTTAAATTGCCCTTAAAACACTTCAGCAGTAAAAAAAACTCTCCAGCATTTCTGCTCCATTCAGCCTGGGAGGATAATCGACTGTTAACCGAAAGCATGGCAAGTCTGTAGCGGAAATCTCGCAGGTAGCGCAAAGAGGATTCAACATCGCCAGGTGCGTCCTGAAGCAGTGAGTCAATATCTGTATTGATATTACCGGTGTTCATTTTGCGGGCCAGAAAAATATCCAGAGAAAGGGTGAGCAACGTCAGAGAACGTATGTGGATAGCGGTTAGACGCCGCGAGGCAAGTTCCCAATGCCCGGCTTCCATTTTCAGGTTAACCACCATTGACTTTAGGGCTGCAGATCTGCGAAGGATCTCGAGCATTTTTTTGTCGAGCGCTTTTTGATCCGTAGATGTTGCTGCAAGCGCCATAAGCTGGCACTGAAGCGTAATAAGGGTCTCAGCCTCGTGTTCAACAATATGTTTAATAGATTTAGGTGAAAAAATGACGTCAGCCAGAAGGGCACAGAAAATTCCCAGCACAATTTCACTGCATCTTTCAATTGCGTATACCGGAGCCAGTGTCATGTTATTACTGGCATAAACAGTGACGAGTACGGTTAGCGCTGTATAGCTTGCAGTGGCCATTGCGCTGGTATTTTCAATTCGCACCAGCGTGGACACCCAGACACAGAATCCGGCCCAGGCGCATG
>NZ_PIOG01000202.1:0-934 GCF_002810545.1 Klebsiella sp. A-Nf5
AGAAACCGGTAGTCAGAAGGGCTGCAAACGCAATACGGGTCATTAATTTCATTGTTTTATCCTGAAGTGAAAGTGCCTGAAATAGCGGTTTATTATTTTTCAGTCTACAATGAATAAATGTAAAAAATAATTCATAAAGATTTTTATATTCACAGACATAATATATTCATAGAATATATATATACAAAAAAGATATTTCCAAGCTTATTTATTATTCTAAAAAATATACCTTAACCATTACATTAACCTAACCATTTGCAGAGCGCAAAATAATTGACAGCAGTGACACTTACTCTATTTAATAAGCGCGGATGAAGTTATCCAGCATGTTAGGGACATCATATTTAGAATAGAAAAGGAGATAGGTATGTCATTACGGTTTCGCATATTATCGTTGTTTTTTTCCATATCGCTGTTAAGCGGCTGTAGCCTGGCCTCGCAGGCCTTTTTTACCGCAGGGGATAAATTATTTCAACCCGGTGATAACGCTACCGCGTCGATGCCGACGTATTCGGTCGCGCAGTTTCTGCAGCCGTATGCCCTTAATCCTGCAAAAGCCAGCAGCGATAATCTGGGTAAATGGGTGAAGATTCGTGGCGTGATTGTTGACATTCGGCGGATGAGCGGTATCGCCGACAGCTACTATTATATCGTTACGATGAGAGATGAACAGAATAAAACGGATAAACTTCTTACCTTCAATTTTGGTTCACATACAAAATCAGACGTTGAGTCCTTAAGTAACGGCAGCATCGCCACGATAATAGGCCAGGTTCATCAGTTGCAAGATTCTACGATACCGAGGCTGCAAAATCCTAAGGTGGTTAAATAACGGTAGCTGACCGATAAGCCGCGTTCTTTTGGTATAGCGTCGTGGACAGTCATTCATCCGCGTCACGGATTCAGATAGCAAAAACCCCGCCGGAGCGGGGTT
>NZ_PIOG01000168.1:0-931 GCF_002810545.1 Klebsiella sp. A-Nf5
CGTGCCCGGGCCGCGCTGGAGCGCATTGGTTCTGCCGACTATGCCGACCGGATCCTGCGTGAAATCGCGCATACCCTGGAAAAGGATAACAACAAAGTCTCCTACGGCGCGCTGTTGGCTCCGCAGGTGAAACCGATTGTGATCATTGGCATGGTGCTCGCTGTGTTCCAGCAGTGGTGTGGGATCAACGTCATCTTTAACTACGCGCAGGAGATTTTTGCCTCGGCGGGATTCGATATCAACAGCACGTTAAAATCGATCGTCGCCACGGGCGTCGTTAACCTGGTCTTTACCATTGCCGCACTGCCGCTGGTGGATAAAATCGGCCGCCGTAAATTAATGCTGCTCGGCGCTTCAGGATTGACGGTGATCTATGTCCTGATCGCCGGCGCTTACGCGATGGGCATGATGGGGTGGCCAGTACTGTTGCTGGTGCTGGCGGCGATTGCTATTTATGCGTTAACCCTGGCGCCGGTGACCTGGGTGCTGCTGGCGGAGATTTTCCCCAACCGCGTACGTGGACTCGCGATGTCTTTAGGTACCCTGGCGCTGTGGATTGCCTGTTTCCTGTTAACCTATACTTTCCCGCTGCTTAATGCCGGCCTGGGCGCGGCAGGCAGCTTCCTGCTGTACGGCGTCATTTGCGCTGCCGGCTACCTCTATATTCTGCGCAACGTGCCGGAAACGAAAGGTATCACCCTCGAAGCGCTGGAAGAGCAACTGGCGCAGCGTCACTCGGCCGGCCAGGCGATAAAGCAGGAGCAGACACGCTGATGGCGGAAGCGTTGATTCTGGAAAACGCGCATCTGCGGATGCGCATCTCCTCTCTGGGGGGCAAAGTGCAAAGTTTGTTCTCCCGGCAACATCAGGCTCCGGTGCTGTACGACAACCCTGCTGGCGGCATGTTTCCCATGCTGCCGTTGGCCAATCG
>NZ_PIOG01000033.1:0-399 GCF_002810545.1 Klebsiella sp. A-Nf5
AAACTCGGAAACCTTAACCCCCTTAATCCAGACCTTGATCTTTCCAACGAAATTTACATCGCATGCCACTGTGCCTGATACAACGTATGTTTTTGTTCCGCCGACTGAACCAGAGTCATAATGAGTGATGTCTGGCCTTACGCCTTGTTTGAATACTCCAGCCGAGCAAATATCACCAACAAATCGGCTTGCCTGCACGGTTCCTCTGAAAACCCCATCAGTAGCGTCAATGGTGCCTTTGAAAGAACCGCTTTCTGCTTCAACATGTCCTCGGACAATGGCGTTGTGGAACTGAGAAGAACCATCCTTTCCGACACGCCAGCCCTGAGATCCGTCTACGAAGTTGTCAGACCTAATCTCACCACCAATTTTCGCATTGGTGATCGAGCCATCTTTAAT
>NZ_PIOG01000073.1:0-880 GCF_002810545.1 Klebsiella sp. A-Nf5
AAATGCTGATTAACAAACTGGATTGACCGGTAGGGATGGAACAATGGAAAGACAACAAGAAATTGAAGAGCGCTCCCGGGATTTAATAAGAAAGGCCGATGAAAAAGAAAGGCAAGAATTGAAACGTTTTAAACTGCGATATGGTATTTTTTTGGTTTTTCTTTTTCTTGTGCCAGCTGGATGTTTTTTTGTGCAGTATGAAGATTTTCGCGATATGCAGCCCGCCACTCCAGAACAACTGCAAAGTATTTTTCATGACGCACCTTGTGCTGCTGAGGCTTTTCGGATGGCTCTTCAAACTAATACTGTCACTTCGTCAGCGACATTAACTTTTGGTGACGCAAAAAAGATGGCATCAGAATGCAAGGATAAAGAAGAGGTTAAAGCAGTACGTGAAAAACAACTTAACGCACTGAACGCTATAAGCAAATAATCAGGGGGTGGATATGATGCTGTTTTTTAGAAAGTATGGATTTTTGTTTATCCCTCCAGTCTACTGGCTCATCTATCTGGGAGCCAGGCTGACATACAATGGACTGGCAGGAGAGTTTTCTCCTGATTTCCTTCAGGGTATTCGACATGAAGGCCTCTATATTATCTGTAGTCTGTGTGTCTTTTATTTTTTCTGCCTGGAGGTGGAAATTAGTGATGGGGAGTTCTCAGCGAACATTCTGTTCCTGATTGTTTTCTTTCATGTGGTTTTGTTATTTATCACTCTGCTTATTTGTTTGTGGCAAGGGGCGGTGTTGTGGGATGCTATTTTTCAAGGTCAGATTATTTCCGCCGTGTGTTTATTGTTTTTTATTCCTGTACTTTGCATTATAAGAAGGAGTTTCTAGTGCGGCTGTGAATATTCTTCTTGCCATTTATTACCCTTGTT
>NZ_PIOG01000113.1:0-826 GCF_002810545.1 Klebsiella sp. A-Nf5
GCCGATATCAATGTTTTCCACCGCGTCTTCCAGCGAGCATCCTTCACGAGCGACGGTCTGGGCAAATGGGTAGAGGTTAACGACCACCATATCGATAGGCGCGATACCGTGCTGCTGCATGATGCCATCATCCTGACCGCGACGACCGAGGATGCCGCCGTGTACTTTCGGATGCAGGGTCTTCACGCGTCCATCCATCATTTCCGGGAAACCGGTGTAGTCAGAGACTTCGGTAACCGGCAGGCCTTTATCTGCCAGCAGGCGGGCGGTGCCGCCGGTAGACAGCAGCTCGACACCACGAGCGGAAAGCGCCTGCGCGAATTCGACGATACCGGCCTTGTCAGAAACACTGAGCAGAGCGCGGCGGACTGGACGACGTTGTTGCATGGTATTAAATCCCCAGGATTTGAACATTACAGAGAGCGTTAGGTGAGTTTTTGCCTAAAAACTCACCTAACGCACCCAACCGGGCATCCGTGTCATTGCGCGGCATTGTAACGAAAACGTTTGCGCAACGCTCGCGAATTTTTATCTTTCTCTTTCAGCCACTGTTTCTTCCTTATATAGAAGCTTACCCACCGGGCTTTTGCCGGCGTTTCGTCGCGATTCTGTGGATAATTCTGTGTGTAAAAGGGTATAAAGCGGGGTTTTGCTGGGGAATGCAGCAGTCAGTCATTTTTCTGCCATTTTTCTATTGCAGGCGCTCGAGAACTCCCTATAATGCGCCTCCATCGACACGGCGGATGTGAATCACTTCACACAAACAGCCGGTTCGGTTGAAGAGAAAAATCCTGAAATTCAGGGTTGACTCTGAAAGAGGAAAGCG
>NZ_PIOG01000044.1:0-674 GCF_002810545.1 Klebsiella sp. A-Nf5
AAAAACAGGAGTATGTTTTGTTGCATACTTAATTAGTTGATCTGCATATGGTTTTACTTTATCGTAGTCAGCGCTTAACTTTTGGGTAATCAGTTCGTTGATTTTCTCTTCATCTTTGGCTATTAAGAATGCAGGGCCTTTTTTGATCGAGTTTATCTCGTCTTTATAAGCATTCTGAATGCAAAGTTCGTAGTTGGAAAAGAACTCGTCGTTGATAATATAATCTTTTATCGTTTTATAAATGTAATCAATTGGTGATGTATCATTAGTGTATTGAAGGAAGTCAACTTTGACCCAGTGCGGATAAGGTGCATTATTATGCTTTTCGAAAATATCAGCAGCAGAGATATTTCGAGTATAATGAAGGAAGGTTGTTTTACCAGCACCAACTGTGCCCAAAATAACTATTGCCAATGGCTTTGAGTTTTTCTTTGCTTGGATTAAAGAGTTTCTGAAAGTATTGGCATCTCGTTTTTGCATAGGCCTGATCGGTGTAGAGCTAAATAAATGTTGGCTTTTAGAGATGTGCATGTTTATCCGCCTGTCAAATTTAATTCTGTCAGGGGTATTCACATAGCATCTTTCAAATAAAGCCGAGTCTATCTCAGTTATTGTATCAGAGAACGATGTTATTATTGCTTCTTCAACCAGAGGGTAGATTGGATTTTTAGCAT
>NZ_PIOG01000039.1:0-72976 GCF_002810545.1 Klebsiella sp. A-Nf5
CAGCCCAGGCCGGATTGTTCGGGTTATGGTTCAGGAAATCACGCCACAGCACTTCGGCAATGTCAGCCATACCCATCGGGGCCCCCGGGTGGCCGGATTTGGCTTTCTGTACAGCGTCCATGCTCAGGGCGCGCAGCGCGTTGGCGCATTGGCTGCGAATGGTTTTTGTCGTCTTCATCAGTCTTTATCCCTGCGGCTTACAGCATCTGCTGAATCTGTTGTTCCAGTTTCACCTGATCGACAGCAAACAGTCGGATCCCTTCCGCTAGTTTTTCCACTGCCATGGGATCCTGATGATGCTGCCAGAGAAACTCCGCCTGCGTCATCGGGCTGGGACGGGTTTCCGTCACGCAGCCGGGGGCCAACTGGCGGGTCAGCGCCCCTTCGCTGGCCGCCAGCTCGTCCAGCAGTGCCGGAGAGATGGTCAGGCGATCGCAGCCCGCCAGCGCCTGGATCTGCTCAATACGACGGAAGCTGGCGCCCATTACCACCGTGTCATAGCCATGGGATTTGTAATACTGATAAATCTGGCGCACGGAGACCACGCCCGGATCGCTGTCCACCTGATAGGCTGACTGCGGCTGGTGCTTCTGATACCAGTCGTAGATGCGGCCCACAAAGGGCGAGATGAGAAAGACGCCCGCTTCGGCGCATGCCCGGGCCTGAGCGAAAGAGAACAGCAGCGTCAGGTTGCAGTTTATACCGCTCTGCTCCAGCTCTTCGGCAGCGCGAATGCCCTCCCAGGTGGCGGCGAGCTTAATTAGAATCCGCTCGGGACCAATGCCATTTTTTTCATATAACTGGATGAGCTTGCGCGCCTTCGCGACGCACATCCCGCGATCCCAGGCAAAGCGGGCATCCACTTCGGTGGAGATACGCCCGGGCACATGGCGCAGCACCTCGCTGCCGATATCCACTGCCACCTGATCGCAGGCGTTAATCAATTGTGTTTCTACGCTGCCTCCCTGGCGGCGTGCCTTGCCAATCGCATCGGCAATCAGCGGCTGATACTGCGGCAGCTGCGCGGCCTTCAGCACCAGCGAGGGGTTGGTGGTCGCATCCTGGGGTGCAAACTTTTTAATCGATTCAATATCGCCGGTATCAGCAACAACCGTGGTGTATTTTTTCAGTTCGTCTAACTGGCTCATCATCTGTTCCTTATTTTACGACTGCGGAGGTTAATCTCTGGCATGCTGGTGTTCGTAATAATCAATACGTTCCACTTTGGGCGCGGATCCGCCGCCTTCATATTCGGATTCAAGCCACGCCTGAATGATTTTTTTACCCAGCTCGGTGCCAATCACGCGCGCGCCGAGGGTAATAATCTGCGCGTTGTTACTTTTACGCGCTCGCTCAGCGGAGAAGGTATCGTGACACTGGGCGGCACGGACCCCGGGGACTTTATTGGCCACAATACTCATCCCAATGCCGGTACCGCAGATCAGAATGCCGCGCTCGTGTTCGCCCTGTTTAATCGACATCGCCACCGCATGGGCAACATCCGGATAAACGGTACTCCCCTGGCGTTTATCGCTGCTGTAATCCGCGACGTTAATTCCCAGCCCATTCAAATAAGCGACGATAGTATCGCGAAAAGCATAGGCGGCATCATCCGCACCAATAGCGATTGTTTTCATGGTTATTTCCTTAATTTAACAGTACGTCTTAATGACAATTCGGGTAAAACGAAATTTGGTCGCCGGGCTGAATAATTTGTGGTGGTTCGCCGTAAAGGTGTACCGTCCCGGGTAATTCAGCGATATCTGCGCCATCAAAATTTAGCGTGATATGGCCAAGCTGTCGTAAATTTGCCGTTGCCACACTACCTACCGCGGTCACCCGATAATTTTTATCATTTAATTTCATTCGCTGACCTGGCGCTAACTCGGCGGTCAGTTCGCTAGCCTGGTGTACGGCGCAATAACTCGCAATATCGTCGGGAACGGCATCGGAGAATAAAATAAGCCGCTGCTCCCGCAAAGAGCACTCAACATATTCCCCGACGGCGGTAATTCGTAATGAATACAACGGCACGCTCATGCTATTTGTGTCCTTTGGCGGCAGGGGAAGATAATGTCACGCTCTCTTCACTTTTCGCGTCTTTCAAAGGCTCAGCGGCTGGCGCCCGCTTTTTCAGCCGTTTATCAAACCAGGCGACCAGTATCGGCGCGGTGATCATGGTGATAATGCTCGCCGTCGCCAGCTGCGCGGTGGCGGCATCCACATACATCGCCAGAGAAGGATCCGCCTGGGCAACCATCGCCGGCGTCAGCGCTGAGCTGGCGGCGGTGGTTCCCAGCGCAGCGCCCAGCGCGCTTTTCTTCTTCAAAAACAGGTTGTAGATAAAGTAGAACACAATCCCGGTGAGCGCGGAGATAATCCCCAACAGGATCCCGGACAACCCGGCGGTGAACACCGTATTGATACTGGAATTGGCGCCGATGGCGAACGACATAATAATGATCACCAGCGGCTGCGCCGCGGCGCATAACTGTTTAAAACGTTCGTCCAGATTGCCCCACAGCATGCCAATCAGCAGTGGAATCAGCATCGACAGCAGCGCGGCGAAGGGAATATTGGCCAGGCCGCTGACGCCCAGCACCATCATGGTAACAAACGGACCATCCTTGATGCAGAACACGGAGATCGCCCCGGCATCACTGGCATCGCCATAGTTGCTGCACAATGCGATATAGAGGGAGCTGTTCGAGCTGGTCAGGCAGGCAATCAGCGCCAGGGTCGATATACCGAGAAAACCACTCGGGCCAAACAACGTTCCCGCAGCCCATACCGCCAGGGCCCCGGCCAAACATTTGAGAAACAGCAGCACGGCGCCTTTATAGAGCGGCAACCCGGCCTGACGGATATTGATCGAGGTTCCGCAAATGAGCAAAAATATGCCCATCATGGCACTGGATCCGACTTTAAATAAGGCGGTGGTCGGGCCGCCAATGCTGAGCACTTGGGGCGCGAAAGTATTAATCAATATGGCCACCAACAGTGGAATAATAATTAACCCACCCGGCACCTTGTTCATTTTCTCAAGTATATTAATATTCATAGGGTAACTCTTAAATTAAGATTTAACAGAGATAACGACGCAATACTACCCTGACGACCATTACGTCGTTTATTATTTATTAGATGACTGGGTTATTGCTGTGCTTCTTGATAAATTCGGTCAACAATGATGCTAATAATATCTTCCGGTCCGGTTAACCCTCCTTTTCCGACACAAATTAGGCCGGCATAATCACCACCAATAATCCGCACCATATCGGTTTGCGGGATGACATAGTCAATCATTTCTATTCCGGTCGCGCCCAGCTCTTTTAGTACATTGACCATGGTGTCACCGCCGGTCATATACAATCCTTTAATTTCACCCGACGCACAGTTAAGCACCTCGCGTACAATACTGCCCAATCCGTGGTTAATATTTTGCGCAGCCTCACCGTGGGCCAGACCAAATCTCTGCTCCTCTTCCTGAAGGTTTAGCAACCGCCCGGTCAACGCGGATTCAAAAACAAAGAGCGCGTTGTGCTGCGCCGGAACGCACTGTCGGGCATGCTGTACCACGCGATTGACTTCAATCTCAGCGGCGTTTTTCCTGTCAACCAACAGCTCGGCATCAACCGGGATATGGCAGACCCGGTCATCCCTGGCGATCAAATACTGGAGCTGCTTTTTGGTTACTGGCGTTGCGCTGCCGGCGACGATCAGAACCGAGCCGCGCTGACTGTCCGCGGTCAGGCTCGTGGGCGCGCTGCTCCGCGCTTCGCGCATCAAGCCGCGACGAACCGCCAGCCGTTCGGTAAAGGGCCCCGGATCGACGGCCAGCACGTTCCAGTTCAGGGCCACTACTGCCCCGGCGATGGCATCAACATCGTCGACGGTAATTGCATCGACCACTATCACCCGCACGCCGTGCTGCTGTTGCTCCTGCAAATCCTGCTGGATTTGCCCTTCGCCTTTCATCACCGACGTCAGCGCGATATGCCCGACCTGATGATGGGTCTGCGCCGCCAACAGTCCCGGCACCCACGACTCGGTGACCGGGGTACGTACATCGCGAGCCACATCGGTCCGCGACAGGGCTACCGAATCAATCACCGAATAACCGCCGACGAGAATACGCCGTGACTGCGGCATCGCCGGCACCACAACCGCCACCGTCTCCTGCGGCAGTTGTTCCAGCATGGCATCGATTTCAAATCCGATGCCGCCGCGCAGCGTGGTATCAATCCGCTTGGTGAAGTAGTGCGCGCCGCGAGCCTGCAGCTGTTTCACCGCAGCGCTCACTTTCTGCTGGGCCTCCGCTTTCGGCAACGGGCGGCTGTCGCTGCTGACGACCATCGCCGGATACTCGACCTCATTGCGGGAGAAGGATTCGGTATCGAAAAACGCGGCGGTTTTTAAACCGCTGCGCGCCAGCAGCACCCCGACGGTGGTCGCCCCGGTCAAATCGTCAGCCACGATCCCAAGCTTTCCGCCTTCCCCTTGTGGCCAGACCATCTCAATGCAGGCAGGCGTAACCCCGGAGACGTAGATCCCTTCGTGTATAAATTCCGCCAGCGGGCCGCTTTTGCCGGTGGGATGCAGGTTAATGGTGGGAATTCCCCGCTTCGGATAGAGTCCGCAGCGCAACGTGCCGCCGCAGTCGATGACCATTAAACCAATCTCTTCTGCCGGCGGTTCGCCATTTTTGAATACATCAATGGAGGGCCAGCCGGTCAGTTCGCTCAGGCGGTCGACGACGGGGGGACGGATCCCCCCGGTAATGTACGCAATCTTTTTCCCCTGACCCAGCGTGATAGTCAGAGGCCCACCCCAGCCCTTACAGCCCTTGCTAATCAACAGATGTTTTTCCATTTCTCTGTCCTCGTGATTCGCATGAACCTCAGCGATTATTGATGCTTCATTTTCCAGTAACGGGCCGCCACCAGCGTCGACTCCAGCATACTGACGGTACCCGCCTTACCGGTACCGGCGATATCAAACGCCGTCCCATGGTCAACGGAGCTGCGCATAAACGGCAAGCCGAAGGTAATAGTGATCGAACGTTCAAAGTCGAGGGTTTTGCAGGCGATATGCCCCTGATCGTGATACAGCGAGAGAATGGCGTCGTAGCGCCCCTGTTTGCCGAGATGGAACACGGAATCGGCCGGTACCGGCCCGATAGCGTTGATCCCCATCTCCTGGGCCGCTTTCACCGCCGGGATCAGATTGTCTGCCTCTTCGTGACCAAAAAGACCGTTGTCGGAACCATGCGGGTTCAGGGCGGCCACGGCAATGCGCGGATTGTTGATGTTAAGGGCAGTAAATTCATGATGGATCTGCTGAACGCAGGCCAGCACCCGCGCTTTATTGGCATAGTCACAGGCAGCTTTTAGCGCCATATGGCGGCTCACGAAGAAGACGCGCAGGTTGTGGACGTGGAACATGGTCAGACCGTAATCAGATTGGGTTTCCACCTGATAGATTTCGGTATGGCCCGGGAGCTTACATCCTGCCAGCTTGATGGCTTCCTTATGAATTGGTGCAGTAGAGACCACGTCGATCAGCCCCGCTTTGCCCAGTTCAATCGACTTCATCACATAATCCAGCGACATTTGCCCCGCCAGCTTCTGCACCTTGCCCCATTCGATGCTGTCGCAGTCGTAGTCGCCGGTTTCCAGGACATCCAGCGTCCCCCAGCTGAAACGGGCCTCCTGCGGATGGGCAATCTTATGGATAGCAAAATCGCAGCCCATGATTTTCATCGCCCGGCTGATAATCGGTACCGAGCCGATCAGGAACGGTTTGCACTCGTCATACACGCTTTTGTCCATCATGGTGGCCACGGTGATCTCTGGGCCGATCCCTGCCGGATCGCCAATGGTAATCGCCACAACGGGTTTTTTCTCTGCTGACATCATGCGCCTCTCTTGTCTCAGTTGATTGTTCATATGTTCATAGTCAAATCATATGCTCAAAACATTACCTGATGAATGAGCCGCCATTAGTGATGAGGATCACATAAAAAAATTCATAGATTTTTTTCATCGAAAAATGTGATCTAACATATGTTCATGTACTGATAAAAAGTTCAACCTCAATACAGGGTATAACACCCACATTTGGCAAGCGTTTGATTTTATTAAGAGGAGAAGCAAAGATGCCCCCGATATGGTTAGGAACCAGCTGGAAAATGAATAAGCCGCTGTCGCAGGCCATGGCCTGGTGCGAAACGCTGGCAGCGCGGATGCCAGAGGGCTGTCACCCTGCTATTCAGCCCTTCGTCATTCCCCCCTTCACCGCTATCCAACCCGTCAGCCATTTTCTGCAAATGCATCAGTTACCACTTTTGACCGGCGCGCAGAATATGCATGAAGCGGATCAGGGCGCCTGGACCGGGGAAATCTCGGCGGCCATGTTGGCAGAAACCGGCGCCACGCTTGTTGAGCTGGGACATTCAGAACGACGCGCCGCCTTTAATGAAAGCGATGCCGCGATTAATCGAAAAGTACATAGCGCCTTAGGTCATGGCCTGCGCCCACTGATCTGTATTGGCGATAGCGCCGAGGAGAAACGCTGGCAGGTGTCGCGTGAAAGCGTGGTGCGGCAGATGAAGATCGCCCTGTATGGCCTGAGCCACCAGCAAGCGCTGCAGACCCTGATTGCGTATGAACCGGTGTGGGCCATTGGCGAACATGGTACGCCCGCTTCACCGCAGGAGGCGGGCGTCATTCATCAGGCGTTGCGTGAGGCGCTTTGCGAGCGGTTTGGTCATGAGACGGGGATCCGTATCCCACTGCTCTATGGCGGCAGCGTTACGCTGCAAAACGCGGTGGAACTGCTGCGCCAGCAGGAGATCAATGGCTTGTTTATCGGCCGCGCGGCCTGGGACGCACAAGGCTATTGCGACATTGTTCAACGCGTTACACAGGAATTTATTTTGCAGGCGCAGTAATATAAGAGGGACACCAGAGATGGAAATTCCAGGCCATGATTGAACAAGACTCAGATTACGCCCTGCTCACTGAAATTGCGGTGGCTTATTACGATCAGGAACAAACGCAGGAAGAGATCGCCAAACGATTCGGCATTTCGCGTATCAAAGTCGGGCGCCTGCTGAAAAAAGCGCGCCAGGAAGGGATTGTTGAGATCAGCGTCAAATACCATCCGGTCTTCAGCTCCCAGATTGAGCAGCAGTTTATTTCGCACTTTGGCATTAAGCGCGCGCTGATTGCCCTGGATCACCATGATGAAGATGAACAGCGCCAGCAGGTGGCGGCCCTGGTCAGTAACTACCTGGCTGGGGTGTTAAAAAACGATATGACCGTCACCGTTGGTCAGGGGCGCAATGTGGCCGCGGTGGCGAATCACGTCGGCGTGTTTCCTGAGCGCCACTGCCGCTTTATCTGCGGCATCGGCGGAACCAAGCGCGACAATCAGCTGATCGACGCCGACCACATCAGCCGGAATCTGGCGCGCAAATTTAACGGCTTCAGCGAAACGCTTTACGCCCCGGCCTATGTGGAAACCCCGGAGCTGCGCGCCGCCTTTATGCAAAACCGCCTGATTAAGGCCACGCTCGAACAGGCCAGCAAAGCTGACGTGGCGATCATTGGCCTCGGCGATATGAATGAAAACAGTTTTATGGTCCAGCTCGGCTGGTTTACGCCGCAGGAAATTGCCACCGCGCGTCAGGAACAGGGGGTGGTGGGCGATCTGGCGGGGTACAGCTTTTTCAATATTCAGGGCAAACCCGTCGATACGGTGATGAATGACCGGGTCATTGGCTTAAGTCTCGAACAGCTGCGGGCCATTCCCTGCGTCATCGCTATCGCCTCCGAAAGCACGAAAGCGACGGCGATCCTGGGGGCATTACGCACCGGGGTTATCGATGTGCTGGCTACCAGCGCCTCGAACGCCCGTTCGGTCATTAATATGCAAAAGGCGCTATAAATAAGCCACAGCGCAGGCGGCGGATCAGCGTCGTCCACCGTCACGCTGGCCTTTGCCCTTCCCTTTTTCGGCTCGCCGCTGCACAAAATCTTCAATGATGCCGACAACCCAGTTGAGAGGTTTCCACAACACCACCAGCAGCAGCATGGGGCCGTATATCCGCACACTACCTGTCGCGACCTGACCAGTGAACAGCAGGGCTAAGATATCCAGCAGCAGGCACAACGCGCTGCCAGTGCCGACGAACAGACACAGCAGGAAGAGGATCGGTCGGCTATCGGCGTGTAGTGGTAAAGCACGCTGGCTCCAGACGCCAACGAGAATGGCCGCGATCAACATGATCGCTTCGATAACCAGCGGATTGTGCATGGTCTGACTCCTGTCATGACGTTTCATCCTTGTCAGCAGCGCTGCCGGAATCAGTGGCCAGGGCCCTGGCTACCGGCAGGCGGCTTCAGTTTATAGCGGGTTTTCCTGCAGCAGCTTATCGATAAAGGCCGGCACCACTTCGCTTGCCAGCCCGTAGTGCTGCTCGGCAAACTCGCTGCCCACCTGGCTGGGCTCCAGGTTCAGCTCTACCGTATGGGCGCCGTGCAGCCGCGCCTCGTGCACAAAGCCAGCCGCCGGATAGACATGGCCGGAGGTACCGATGGCGATAAAAATATCCGCGTCGGCCAGCGCGCTGTAGATCTCGTCCATCCCCAGCGGCATTTCGCCAAACCAGACTACGTGCGGACGCAGCGCCGCCGGGAACTGGCAACAGTGGCATTTGTCCTCAGCGGTGACGTCGCCGGTCCACTCCAGTACCTGGCCGCTCCACGAACAGCGCACCTTCAACAGCTCGCCGTGCATATGGATCACCCGGCGGTTGCCGGCGCGCTCGTGCAGATTATCGATATTCTGTGTGACCAGCAGGAAATGGTCGCCCAGTAGATCTTCCAGACGCGCCAGCGCCAGATGCGCCGCGTTCGGCGCGATTTCCGGACTCTGCAGCTGACGACGACGGGCGTTGTAGAACGCCTGCACCAGCGCCGGATCGCGGGCGAAGCCTTCCGGCGTCGCCACATCTTCCACCCGATGATCTTCCCACAGGCCATCGGCCGCGCGGAAGGTTTTGATCCCCGACTCCGCCGATATGCCCGCGCCGGTTAACACCACCACTCTCGGTTTTGCCATCGCTTCAGGTTTCATCCTGTCCTCCCTAAAGAAAATCCGCTGACGCAGACGGTCACGCAACCGACGTTTATTGCGACGAAAACGGCTCAATCGATGTAAACGGCGCGACTGCATAGCTACCTCTGTGATTAATGGGTCAGATGAAGGAAGGCCGCACCGCGCATTCCCCCGGCATCGCCGTGGCGCGCGCGCTCAATGCGCGGAACCCTGGCGACCGGCAGAAGATGGCGCGGCAATCGTTGCGCCAGCCCTTCGCTAATGGCCGTAAAGTTAGATAATCCACCGCCGAGCACCAGTAAATCCGGGTCGACAATGGTCAGTATATTCCCCAGACACACCGCCAGCAGATCGAGATAGCGCTCAACGTGCGCCTGGGCGCGCGGATCGTGCTGCTGCCACTGCGCCACAATCTCCGGCGAGGAGAGCGGGTGTTGGTAAAAATGTTCGTACAGCCAGGCGAAACCGCGGCCGGAGAGATAATTTTCAATGCAGCCCAGCTGGCCGCAGCCGCAGCGCAGCAGCGGAAAATCGCGCCCGACCACCTCCAGGGCATCCACCGGCAGGCGAATATGGCCGAACTCGCCGGTGATATAGCTATGTCCGGTAATCGATTTACCGTTCAATACCAGGCCGCCGCCCACGCCGGTGCCGAGGATCAGCCCCATCACCAGCGGGTATTGCGTAAACTCATCGTCCCACGCTTCAGACAGCGCAAAACAGTTAGCGTCATTATCGAGGCGCACATCGCGCCCCAGCCGCGCGCTAAGGTCGGCGCGCAGCGGCCGGCCGCTGGCGGCTGGCACGTTAGCGGCATACAGCGTGCCGTCTGCCGTTTCCGGCATCCCCGGGATACCAATCCCGACCGACCCCTGCTGGTCGAAGCGCTCATCGGCCTCGCGGACCAGCGCCTCCACCGCCTGGAGAAAATCCTCATAACTGCTTTTCGGCGTGGCGACGCGTTTTTCCCACTGCAGTCGCCGCTCCTGATTAAATACGCCCAGCGCTATCTTGCTGCCGCCAATGTCAAATCCATAATACATTTCAGCAATTCCTCTTGTGTCGTCAGCAAAGCCGACGATGACGATAAATTACTGGCCACTCAGCACCCTCGCCGGGTCGATGCGGCTGGCGCGGCGGGCGGGATACCAGCTGGCCAGCAAACTCAGCAACAGTGCTGTCACCAGCACATAAAAGACGTCCAGCCAGTGCAGTTCTGACGGCAGGAAGTCAATAAAATAGATGTCGCCGGAGAGGAATTTATGCCCAATCAGGTATTCGATGCCGTTGATGATTGACGTCAGGTTCAACGCGCAGATCACGCCGATCACTACCCCGAACAGGCTGCCTACCGATCCGGCTAATAAACCATACCACACGAAAATCGCGCGAATTAAGCCGTCTTTTGCGCCAAGCGTGCGCAGCACCGCAATATCGCCGCTTTTGTCTTTGACCGCCATCACCAGCGTCGAGACGATGTTAAAGCAGGCCACGCCGATCACCAGCACCATCGCCAGGTACATAATGGCGCGGATCATCTGGATATCGCGATACATATAGCCATAGGTGCCGATCCAGCTCTTGATGTAGACGTAGCTGTTGGTCACTTCTCCCGCATCGCGTACCAGCTTGTTCGCGTGGAAAACGTCGGTGACCTTGATGGCGATGCCGGTCACGCTGCTGCCCATCTCCAGATACTGCTGCGCATCCTGCATCGGGATCATGGCAAAACTATGATCGAGCTGGCCGCTCAGCTGTAAAATTCCGGTCACATGCAGCCTGACGCGTTTTGGCTGCAGCAGTTGATGGTCGGCGTCGGCATTAGGGATCATGATCGACACCCAGTCCCCCTGCTTCACGTGCAGCGCATCGGCGACCCCTTTACCCAGAATCACCTGCTGTTCACCAGCCTTGAATCCGGCCCACGCGTTATTCTGCACGAAGGTAGGCAGCGCGCTGAGCCGGGTTTCCTGCTGCGGATCAACGCCTTTCACCTGGATGGCGCGCATATTACTGCCGCTCTCCACCAGGCCGGTGAAGTTAATATAGGGCGCCGCCGCGACAACTCCCTTCACCTTCTGCACCTTCGCCAGCGCCTCCTGCCAGTTATTCCACGGCTGGTTCACGGGTTCGATTTCACCGTGCGGCACCACCGCCAGCACGCGGTTATTCAGCTCGCGTTCAAAACCGTTCATCGCGCTGAGGCCGACGATCAGCACCGCCACCCCCAGCGCAATGCCGATGGTGGAGATCACCGAGATCAGCGACACCATGCCGCCGCGCCGCCGTCCGCGGCTGAAACGTAACGCAATCAGTAACGATAACGGAGACGCCATTACTCGGCCCCCATCAGGGTCAGGTCGGCGGTCAGACGGCCATCGCGCATCTCCAGCTGGCGGCTCATCCGTTTCGCCAGCTGCAGGTCGTGGGTCACCACCAGAAACGCGGTGCGCTGCGCGACGTTCAGTTCGCCCAGCAACTGGAAGATGCTGTCGGCGTTGCGAGCGTCGAGGTTACCGGTCGGTTCATCCGCCAGCACCAACCGCGGTTTATTCACCAGCGCGCGGGCAATCGCCACCCGCTGGCGTTCGCCGCCGGAGAGCTCCGACGGACGGTGATGGCTGCGGTGTTCAAGCCCGACCGCCTGCAGCATCGCTTTCGCCTGGCGTTCAATGTCCGCCGGCTTCTTTTTACCAATCAGCAGCGGCATCGCCACGTTTTCCAGCGCGCTAAAATCCGGCAGCAGATGGTGAAACTGATAGATGAAGCCCAGCTCGCGGTTACGCAGGTCGGCGCGCGCGGCGGTAGAAAGCTTACTCATCGGCTGGCCAGAGAAAATCACGTCGCCAGAGGTGGGCGTATCCAGGCCGCCGAGCAGATGCAGCAACGTACTTTTGCCAGAGCCGGAGGTGCCGACAATGGCCATCATCTCGCCTTCACCAATGCTGAAGCTGACATTGTGCAGGACATCGGTTTGCACATTGCCTTCCTGATAGCGTTTGCACAGGTTGTCGCATTGCAGCAGGATCTTATTCATAACGTAAAGCCTCAGCGGGTTGAGTGGCGGCAGCGCGCCAGGAAGGGTACAACGTAGACAACAAGGCCAGCACCATCGCCACCAGGGCGATAACAATAACCTGCAGCGGCTCAATCGCCACCGGCAGCGCTGCGCCGTCAAGGAAGGCGCCGATGATTGGCATTAAATTATTCAACTGGCTGGCGAGCAGCGCGCCAAGCGCGGCTCCCAACAGCGCGCCGACGATCCCGGCGCTGGCGCCCTGCACCATAAAGACGGCCATAATCTGCCGCGGCGTCAGCCCCTGGGTCTGCAGGATCGCCACTTCGCCCTGCTTCTCCATCACCATCATCCCCAGCGAGGTAATAATGTTGAAGGCCGCGACGGCGACGATCAGGCTCAGCAGCAGGCCCATCATATTTTTCTCCATGCGCACCGCCTGGAACAGTTCGCCCTTGCGCTCGCGCCAGTCCTGCCACTGGGTACCCGGCGGCAGAGTCTGCTGACTCAGGGTGTCGACCTGCAGCGGTTTATCCAGCCACAGGCGCCAGCCGGTGATATTGCCCAGCGGGTAGCGCATTAAACGAGAGGCGTCGTCGATATTGGTCAGCATCTGATAGCCATCGACTTCGCTGTTGGCGGCGAAGGTGCCGATGACCGTGAACAGACGCTGGCTCGGCACGCGGCCCATTGGCGTAAACTGACTGGCGGAAGGAACCATCACACGAATTTGATCGCCACGATTAACCCCCAGCTGGCCCGCCAGCTGTTCGCCAAGAATGACGTTATATTTGCCCGCCTGCAGATCGCTCTGTTTGACGTTCACCAGGTACGGAGTCAGGGGATCGTTCTGCGCCGGATCAATGCCCAGCATGACCCCGACCGCCACGCTGCGCGCGCTCTGCAGGACGACGTCACCGGTGGTGATCGGCGCCACGCGGGTCACCCCCTGTAGTTTCGCCTCGCGCTCCGGCAGTTGCTGAGGGTTCACCGAGCCCTGTTTGGCGCTAAGAATGGCCTGCGGCATCAGCCCCAGGATGTTGTTTTGCAGCTCGCGTTCAAAGCCGTTCATCACCGACAGGACCGTCACCAGCGCCATTACGCCAAGCGTAATGCCGATGGTTGAGAGCCAGGAGACGAAACGACCGAAGCGGTCGGCTGCGCGCCCGCGCATATAGCGCAGGCCGATAAAGAGTGCGGCAGGTTGGTACATGTCATCCATCTGGTTGCTGATAGCCGATGCCCGAGTATATAAGCGAATACGAGCAGCGTAAATGACTGATACCTGACGACTTTATTAGCAATAATCCTAAAAACCAAGCAAATACAATCGGATAGATAAGTACTCATTGATATATCTTTACGCTTATCCGCGACCCGGATGTTTGTTCAACCAACAGCTGATGGCAATTCGGGTTGGCGAATCCAGACCAATCGCGGATAATCTCACTATTGAATATCAGCGAGTTGCCCTCCATATCGGCAGAGCGAATCCCCAAGAGACCATGAAACCGTCTATGCCTGAACAATATCGATACTCATTGCCGGCCAAGGCCGGTGATCTGCGCCAGCTTGGCGAGTTGACCGGCGCGGCCTGCGCTACCCTGGTGGCAGAGATGGCCGAACGCCACAAGGGCCCGGTGGTGCTGGTGGCACCTGACATGCAAAACGCGCTGCGCCTGAACGACGAGATCAGGCAGTTTACCGACAGCATGGTGATGGGGCTGGCTGACTGGGAAACGCTCCCCTACGACAGCTTCTCGCCGCACCAGGACATCATCTCCTCCCGTCTTGCCACCCTTTACCAGTTACCCACCATGCAGCGCGGCGTACTGATCGTCCCGGTCAGCACCCTGATGCAGCGCGTCTGTCCGCACAGCTTCCTCCACGGGCACGCGCTGGTGATGAAAAAAGGCCAGCGCCTGTCGCGCGATGCGCTGCGCGATCAACTGGAGGGTGCCGGCTATCGCCATGTCGATCAGGTGATGGAGCACGGCGAATATGCCACCCGCGGCGCGCTGCTCGACCTGTTCCCGATGGGCAGCGACCAGCCCTACCGCCTCGATTTCTTTGACGATGAAATCGACAGCCTGCGTCTGTTCGACGTCGACAGCCAGCGCACGCTGGAGGAAGTGGCGGCCATTAACCTGCTGCCAGCGCATGAGTTTCCCACCGACCAGACCGCCATCGAGCTGTTCCGCAGCCAGTGGCGCGACCGTTTTGAGGTGAAGCGCGATGCCGAGCATATCTATCAGCAGGTCAGTAAAGGGACACTGCCTGCCGGTATCGAATACTGGCAGCCGCTGTTCTTCAGCGAGCCGCTGCCGCCGTTATTTAGCTATTTCCCGGCCAGCACGCTGATCGTCAACACCGGCGATCTCGAGGCCAGCGCGGAACGTTTCCAGAATGAAGCCCGCGCTCGCTTTGAAAACCGCGGCGTCGATCCGATGCGCCCGCTCCTGCCGCCGGAACTGCTGTGGCTGCGCAGCGATGAGCTGTTCGGCGAACTGAAAAAATGGCCGCGCGTACAGCTGAAAACCGAGCGCCTGGCGGACAAAGCGGCGAATACCAATCTGGGCTACCAGACGCTGCCGGACCTCGCCGTGCAGGCACAAAACAAAGCGCCGCTGGATAATCTGCGCCGCTTCCTCGAGTCCTTTAGCGGCCCGGTGATTTTCTCGGTGGAAAGCGAGGGTCGCCGTGAAGCGCTGAGCGAAATGCTGGCGCGGATTAAAATTGCGCCAAAACACCTGCTGCGTCTGGAAGAAGCCACCGACAATGGCCGCTATCTGATGATTGGCGCCGCCGAGCACGGGTTTATTGACAGCCAGCGCGACCTGGCGCTGATTTGCGAAAGCGACCTGCTCGGCGAGCGCGTGGCGCGCCGTCGGCAGGATTCACGCCGCACCATCAACCCTGACATCCTCATTCGCAACCTTGCCGAACTGCATATCGGCCAGCCGGTTGTCCATCTGGAGCACGGCGTGGGCCGCTATGCGGGAATGACCACCCTGGAAGCCGGCGGCATCACCGGCGAATACCTGATGCTGACCTACGCCAACGATGCCAAGCTATACGTTCCGGTATCCTCCCTGCATCTTATCAGCCGTTACGCCGGCGGGGCGGAAGAGAACGCGCCCCTGCACAAGCTGGGCGGCGATGCCTGGACCCGGGCGCGACAAAAAGCGGCTGAGAAAGTACGCGACGTAGCGGCAGAGCTGCTGGATATCTACGCCCAGCGCGCGGCGAAGGCAGGCTTTGCCTTTAAACACGACCGCGAACAGTATCAGCTGTTCTGCGACGGCTTCCCGTTTGAAACCACGCCGGATCAGGCGCAGGCGATTAACGCCGTCCTCAGCGATATGTGCCAGCCGCTGGCCATGGACCGCCTGGTGTGCGGCGATGTGGGCTTCGGTAAGACCGAAGTGGCTATGCGCGCCGCCTTCCTCGCCGTGGAAAACCACAAGCAGGTGGCGGTGCTGGTGCCGACCACCCTGCTGGCTCAGCAGCACTATGATAACTTCCGCGATCGCTTCGCCAACTGGCCGATACGCATCGAAATGCTCTCCCGCTTCCGCAGCGCTAAAGAGCAGGCGCAGATCCTCGAACAGGCCGCGGAAGGCAAAATCGATATCTTAATCGGCACCCACAAACTGTTGCAGAGCGAAGTGAAGCTACGCGATCTGGGGCTGCTGATCGTCGACGAAGAGCACCGCTTTGGCGTTCGTCACAAAGAACGCATCAAAGCGATGCGCGCCGATGTCGATATCCTGACCCTCACCGCCACGCCGATCCCGCGGACGCTGAACATGGCGATGAGCGGGATGCGGGATCTGTCGATCATCGCCACACCGCCGGCGCGCCGTCTGGCGGTGAAGACCTTCGTTCGTGAATACGACGCCCTGGTCGTGCGCGAGGCGATCCTGCGCGAAACGCTGCGCGGCGGCCAGGTCTACTATCTGTTTAATGACGTCGAAAACATCCAGAAAGCCGCCGACAAGCTGGCGGAGCTGGTGCCTGAGGCGCGGATCGCCATCGGTCACGGTCAGATGCGGGAGCGCGAACTGGAGCGGGTGATGAATGATTTCCATCACCAGCGCTTCAATGTGCTGGTGTGCACCACCATCATCGAAACCGGGATCGACATTCCCACCGCCAACACCATCATCATCGAACGCGCCGACCATTTTGGCCTCGCCCAGCTGCACCAGTTGCGCGGCCGCGTTGGCCGTTCGCATCATCAGGCCTATGCCTGGCTGCTGACGCCGCATCCGAAAGCAATGACCACCGATGCGCAAAAGCGCCTTGAAGCCATTGCGTCGCTGGAAGATCTTGGCGCCGGCTTTGCGCTGGCGACCCACGATCTGGAGATTCGCGGGGCCGGGGAACTGCTCGGCGAAGATCAGAGCGGCCAGATGGAAACCATCGGTTTCTCTCTGTATATGGAGCTGCTGGAGAACGCAGTCGATGCGCTGAAAGCCGGACGCGAGCCCTCGCTGGAAGATCTCACCAGCCAGCAAACGGAAGTTGAACTGCGCATGCCTTCCCTGCTGCCTGACGATTTCATCCCCGACGTCAATACGCGCCTGTCGTTCTATAAGCGCATTGCCAGCGCCAAAAACGAACTCGATCTGGAGGAGATCAAAGTCGAGCTGATCGATCGTTTTGGCCGCCTGCCCGATGCCGCCCGCAACCTGCTGGATATTGCCCGGCTGCGTCAGCAGGCGCAGAAACTGGGGATCCGCAAACTGGAAAGCAACGAAAAAGGCGGCGTGGTCGAGTTCAACGAGAAAAACAACGTCAATCCGGTGTGGTTGATCGGCCTGCTGCAGAAGCAGCCGCAGCACTTCCGGCTGGACGGGCCGACGCGCCTGAAATTCATGCAGGATCTGGAAGAGCGTAAAACGCGGATGGACTGGGTTCGCCAGTTTATGCGTCAGCTGGAAGAGAACGCCGTCGCCTGACTGGCAGGAGATACGGCCCCCGAGCCGTATCTCCCTTCCTACATACCTGGCAATCTTTACAAACATTTTGCAATCCGCCTGGATTTCCCCACACAGACTCACGCCATAATCTCATCTGCTTTTCATATAAAAATAACCACTTATATATTTTGGAGTTATGGTAATGAGAAACCGTTTCCCCGTTACGCTCTGGCTGGCGCTGGTCGCGCTGGTCGCCGCGCTGGCACTGCCCGCGCGCGCCAACACCTGGCCCCTTCCCCCGCCGGGCAGCCGGCTGGTAGGTCAGAATACGTTCCATGTGGTGCAGGATAACGGCGGTTCGCTGGAGGCGATTGCCAAAAAGTACAATGTCGGCTTTCTGGCCCTGCTGCAGGCCAATCCCGGGGTTGACCCCTATGTTCCCCGCGCCGGCAGCGTGCTGACCATCCCCCTGCAGACGCTGCTGCCCGATGCGCCGCGCGAAGGGCTGGTGATTAACCTCGCCGAACTGCGTCTTTACTATTACCCGCCGGGCAAGAATGAAGTGACCGTCTACCCGATCGGCATCGGCCAGCTGGGTGGAACCACCATCACACCGACGATGGTCACGACCGTGTCCGACAAGCGGGCCAATCCGACCTGGACGCCTACCGCTAACATTCGCGCCCGCTACAAGGCAATGGGAATTGAGCTGCCGGCGGTGGTGCCTGCCGGTCCTGACAACCCGATGGGCCATCACGCCATCCGCCTCGCCGCCTATGGCGGAGTCTATCTCCTGCACGGCACCAATGCCGATTTCGGCATCGGCATGCGCGTCAGCTCCGGCTGCATTCGTCTGCGCGACAATGATATTAAGGCGCTGTACAACGCCATCTCGCCAGGCACTAAGGTGAATATCATCAACACGCCAATCAAGGCGTCGGTAGAGCCGGATGGTCGCCGTCTGGTTGAGGTCCATCAGCCGCTGTCTGAGCATATCGATGACGACCCGCAGACCCTGCCCATTACGCTTAACGCGGCCATGACGGAGTTCAAACAGGCACCGCAGACCGACGGGACGGTGATGGAGCGTGCGATGAATTACCGCTCGGGCATGCCCATTGACGTCACCCGTCATTTCGCGCCAGGCCCGCAGTCGATGTAGTCTCATGTTGCAGAAAACAAAAAACCCGCCTGATGGCGGGTTTTTTGTTGGCAAGGGTCAAACAGGGGTACAACAGGGTCTTACTCATCGCTGTCCGGTGAAGGGGGCCGGGCAGCGACGCATCGGGCTTACTTGTAGATAACGGCGGTACCGTGAAGGGTGTTCGGACCGGTTACCGAAGTAATACGGAATGAGGTGGCGCCCATCTCTTCTGCTTTCTGCGCCAGCTGGTCTTCCAGCGAACCCAGGTTGGTCCCGGCAGAAGCAGAGATGGTGCCTACTTTATGCTGACCCGCTGGGGTGGACTGCACCTCAACAGCGGCAAAGCTGGCGAAAGAGAGTGAGCTAAGAACGGCGGCAATAGCCAGAGTATTAACGGTTTTCATGATTATTATACCTGTGCAGATGAATTTTTTAGTAGGGTCGCAAGTATTAACTTAACGATCGATAGGTAAATAGTAATGTGATCTACATCACACGTCAACGCATTTTTATAACGATCGTTTAACTATTTATAAAATGCTTAAATTTCATACTCATATGAATTATTTATTTTTAAACCAACAGCGCTGGCCCCGGCGATCGTTTATTTTTATAATGACCTTTCACCAAACCAACATAGGTACAACGGCATCATGACAACTGACGTTCAAAGTTGCGCCAAAAAAAGCCGTGGCCGACCGAAGGTGTTCGACAGGGATGCGGCGCTGGACAAAGCCATGACACTCTTCTGGCAGCACGGCTATGAGGCGACCTCGCTCGCCGATCTGGTCGAGGCGACAGGAGCAAAAGCCCCCACCCTGTATGCGGAATTTGTGAATAAAGAAGGACTGTTCCGCGCAGTGTTGGATCGTTACATTTCGCGCTTTGCCGCGAAGCATGAAGCGGTGCTGTTTGCCGAGGGGAAACCCGTCGACGGTGCGTTGCGGGATTACTTCACGGCGGTCGCCACCTGCTTTACCAGCAAAGAGACGCCGGCTGGCTGTTTTATCATTAATACCTCCGCCGCGCTGGCCGCCTCCTCGACGGATATCGCCAATACCATCAAGTCACGCCATGCGATGCAGGAGCAGGCGCTGACCCAGTTTCTGCAGCAGCGGCAAGCGCAGGGCGAACTGCCCGCTGGCCGCGATGTCGCGCAGCTGGCGCAGTTTTTAAACTGTGTACTGCAGGGCATGTCGATTAGCGCACGGGAAGGCGCGGATTTCGATAAGCTGATGCAAATCACCGATACCACCTTCCGTCTCTGGCCGCAGCTCCTCGAGTCCTGATGCGCCCGCTTCCGGCGGTATTCTGCCGCCGGATCCGCTCTCCAGTTCGCTTTACCCACACAAAATAGATTGATTTCTATTGTCTTTCCCCGCAAAAGATAAACGCAAATGATATTGATTGCGATATTCATTATGTGCAAAATCCTTTTTTGAGTTTTTCCAGATGTTTCGCATTGTAACTAATGCCGACCCGGCGTCGGCCTATAACAACGACAAAGCAACTTGCTCATAAAAGGAATGGATATGAAAAAGCGCCTCTGGGTGCTCCACCCTCTGCTGCTGGTCAGCACGCTGCCTGCGCTGGCGGCTCAGTCTGATGAAGACAGCATCATCGTTAGCGCAAACCGCACCCATCGCACCGTGGCCGAAATGGCCCAAACCACCTGGGTCATTGAGGGCCAGGAGATTGAGCAGCAGGTCCAGGGCGGGAAAGAGTTCAAAGACGTTCTGGCGCAGTTGATCCCAGGCATCGATGTGAGCAGCCAGGGGCGCACCAATTACGGGATGAACATGCGCGGGCGCGCCATCGTCGTGCTGATCGATGGCGTCCGGCTCAATTCCTCACGCACCGACAGTCGCCAGCTCGACGCCATCGACCCATTCAACATCGAACATATCGAAGTAATCTCCGGGGCGACCTCGCTGTATGGCGGAGGCAGTACCGGCGGGCTTATCAACATCGTCACCAAGAAAGGGCAACAGGATCGCCAGGTCGATCTCGAGGTGGGCAGCAAGAGCGGGTTTGCGAACAGTAACGATCATGATGAGCGCATCGCGGCAGCCGTCAGCGGCGGGACAGACCATGCATCCGGGCGCTTATCGGTGGCCTATCAGCGTTTCGGCGGCTGGTACGATGGCAATAATGATGCGCTGATCCTCGATAACACGCAAACGGGGCTCCAGCACTCTGACCGCCTCGACGTCATGGGGACGGGGACGATTGAGATCGATGACAACCGCCAGCTACAGCTTGTCACCCAGTATTATAAAAGCCAGGGCGATGATGACTACGGCCTGTGGCTCGGGAAGAACATGTCCGCGGTCACCAGCGGCGGCAAAGCGTACACCACCGACGGGCTCAACTCCGACCGTATCCCCGGCACCGAACGCCACCTGATCAGCCTCCAGTACTCCGATGCCGACTTCTTCGGCCAGAATCTGGTGAGTCAGGTGTACTATCGCGATGAGTCCCTCACCTTCTATCCGTTCCCGACGCTCACGAAAGGCCAGGTCAGTAGCTTCTCCTCGTCGCAGCAGGATACCGATCAGTATGGGGCAAAGCTGACCCTCAACAGTCAGCCGCTGGCAGGATGGGATCTCACCTGGGGTCTCGACGCCGATCATGAGACCTTCAATGCCAACCAGATGTTCTTCGATCTGCAGCAATCGCTGGCGTCCGGCGGGCTGCACAACGAATCGATCTACACCACCGGCCGCTACCCGGGATACAGCATCTCCAACGTCGCGCCGTTCCTGCAGTCTAGCTACGATCTGAACGATATCTTTACTCTCAGCGGCGGGGTTCGCTACCAGTGGACCGAAAATCGGGTTGACGACTTTGTCGGCTACGCCCAGCAACAGGATATCGCCAACGGGAAAGCGCGCTCCGCCGACGCCATCAAAGGCGGCAAAACCGACTACGATAACTTCCTGTTTAACGCCGGGATCGTGGCGCATCTGACCGAGCGTCAGCAGACCTGGTTTAACTTCTCGCAGGGCGTCGAGCTACCGGATCCTGGCAAATACTACGGTATCGGTAAATACGGCGCGGCGGTCAATGGTCATCTGCCACTGATTTCCAGCGTCAATGTCGGTGACTCGCCGCTGCAGGGGATCAAAGTTAATTCGTATGAGCTGGGCTGGCGATACACCGGCGATAACCTGCGCACCCAGCTGGCGGCGTATTACTCGACGTCAGATAAGACCATCGTCGTCAACCGCACCGACATGACCATTGACGTTCAGTCCGACAAACGGCGTATTTATGGCGTTGAGGGGGCGGTCGATTACTTTATTCCAGACAGCGACTGGAGCGTCGGCGGCAACTTCAACGTGCTGAAATCACAGGTGCAAACCGACGGTCGCTGGCAAAAATGGGATGTCACCCTCGCCTCGCCGTCCAAAGCCACCGTCTGGGTGGGTTGGGCGCCGGATCCGTGGAGCCTGCGCGTGCAGAGCCAGCAGGTGTTTGACCTCAGCGACGCCGCCGGCAACAAGCTGGAAGGCTATAACACCGTTGATTTTATTGGCAGTTACGCGCTGCCGGTGGGGAAACTGACCTTCAGTATCGAAAACCTGCTTAATGAGGACTATGTCACCATCTGGGGCCAGCGGGCGCCGCTGCTCTACAGCCCGACCTACGGCAGTTCATCGCTGTACGAATACAAAGGCCGTGGCCGTACCTTCGGTCTGAATTACGCGTTAACCTTCTGATAAAAAAAGCCCCTCAGCCTGAGCGATTGAGGGGCTAATCAATAAACAAATCTGTTTTTAGATTTTGTTGTTCAGGACCAGCTGGCCGTTGTTGTCCAGCGGGATCTGGCTGCCAGGATTGTGATCCATACGGATTTTCCCCTGCTGATCGCCTATCTTATAGGTCACATCGTAGCCCAGCATTTTATCGGATTTGTCATACACCGTTTTACAGCGCTGCTGGGTGGTGGTGTAGGTATCGTTGTCCTGCATCGCCCCCTGCAGCTGGTTGCCGGCATAGCCGCCGCCCAGCGCACCCACGACCGTCGCTACACTACGTCCGCGACCGCCGCCAAACTGGTGGCCAATCACCCCACCCGCCACCGCGCCCAGTACCGAACCGGCGATGCGGTTTTCATCCTGGACCGGACGACGATGGGTCACCGTGACATTGCGGCATTCCTGACGCGGCGTTTTCACGGTTTCTTTAATCGGTGTACTGGAGACCACTTGCGCATACTGCGGGCCGCGATCTAACACGTTGAGACCAGCGACAGCTGCAACGCCCAGCGCGGCAGCCACGCCTATCCCTATACCCGCCAACATAGATTTATTCACGGGAGATCCTCCTTTGTTGCTGTTGATACAATTTTGCAACCGGAGCCGGGAAGGCGCAAATCAGATAGCGGATGAAAAGTGCGAGAATTCGCAGCAAATCAAAGGGATTCAGAGGATTCTGAGCGGGATCGCCGCCGTTTCAGCAGACGAGCCCGGAGGCACCGCCAGGGTGCGCTCCGGGTAGAGACAACAATTAGTGCAGCTTAAGGCGCGGGCGAATGATGCGGTTGATGCGCCCGACCAGCATCATCAGGCCGGTCTTAAAGTAGCCGTGCAGGGCGATCTGGTGCATACGGTACAGGGAAATGTACACGAAGCGCGCAATGCGCCCTTCCACCATCATCGAGCCGCGCATCAGGTTACCCATCAGGCTGCCGACGGTGGAGTAATTAGACAGCGACACCAGCGAGCCATGGTCTTTATAGGTGTAAGCCTTCAGCGGTTTGCCTTTCATCTGCGCGAGGATGTTGTTCAGCGCGCAGGTAGCCATCTGGTGCGCTGCCTGGGCACGCGGAGGGACAAAGCCGCCTTCCGGACGCGCACAGGAGGCGCAGTCGCCGATGGCGAAAATATCCGCGTCGCGGGTGGTCTGCAGCGTCGGTTCGACCACCAGCTGATTGATACGGTTGGTTTCCAGGCCGCCGATCTCTTTCATGAAATCTGGCGCTTTGATCCCGGCCGCCCAGACCATCAGATCCGCCTCAATATATTCGCCATCTTTGGTGTGCAGGCCGCCCGCATCCGCGCTGGTGACCATGGTCTGCGTCAGCACCCGTACGCCCAGCTTGGTCAGCTCATTATGCGCCGCCCCGGAAATGCGCGGCGGCAGTGCCGGCAGAATACGCTCGCCCGCCTCGACCAGCGTGACGTTCAGCGCTTCGTTAGTCAGCCCTTTGTAGCCGTAGCTGTGCAGCTGTTTCACCGCATTATGCAGTTCAGCGGAGAGCTCCACGCCGGTAGCACCGCCGCCGACAATGGCGATGTTCACTTTACCGTTGGCACCCAGATTGGCGGAGTATTTGAGGAACAGGTTGAGCATTTCCTGATGGAAACGACGCGCCTGATGCGGGTTGTCGAGGAAAATGCAGTTCTCTTTCACGCCAGGGGTATTGAAGTCATTCGAGGTACTGCCCAGCGCCATCACCAGCGTGTCGTACGGCAGTTTACGCTCAGCCACCAACAGCTCGCCTTTTTCATTGCGCAGCTCGCCGAGGGTGATGGTCTTCCCTTCGCGGTTGATATCGACCACCGAACCCAGCTGGAACTGGAAACCGTGGTTGCGGGCATGGGCCAGATAGCTCAGCGCATCGACACCTTCATCCAGAGAACCAGTCGCCACTTCATGCAGCAGCGGCTTCCACAGATGGCTGTGGTTACGGTCCACCAGGGTGATTTTCGCTTTTTTATGGCGCCCTAACTTTTTCCCCAGCTGAGTTGCCAGTTCCAGTCCGCCAGCGCCGCCACCCACAATTACGATTTTTTTCAATGGCGTAGTCATGTGTACCCCTAAAATTATTAACCAATTGTTAAATAAAAGTTATGATAATAGCCTTTATTTAACAACAAGTTACGTCAATGAAACCATTCAGCACCGTCGAGAATACCATGAACGGTGCATTGGTCATACCAAAATTGATATGCATCAAGTTTTGTCGCGTATTTTTTCAGCGAAACCAATAAGTGTAGACATGAAAAAAACCCGCGCGGTGAACACGGCGCGGGTTTGATGACAGGGGAAAAGGCTTAACCGAGGGTTTTAAACGCTTTCAGCCGCTGCAGGTGCGGCGAGATGTTTTTAAACTTATGAGTCTGCTCTTCATCCCAGATAATTTCATAATAATGGTGCAGGAGGTCGGCGGAACGCTGGCTGTCCAGCGCTTCGTCCTGCCGGGAGAGCACCACCAGGCAGCGATCGCGATTCTTCTCACGGAAGTTGGTCACACACTTGGTCGCGATGTCAGCATACTCTTCCGGGCGGTCGATTTTGCCTTCCATGTTCTCATGCGGAAACAGGTTTGGATTGAACACCGCCTGGCGGATATCGCACAGAAAACCAATCCGCTCCGCCCAGTATCCGCCAAGGCCGACGCCGCAGATCAGCGGCCGGTCATCGGCGGTAAGCTGCAGCATTTTATCGACCTCTTTCAGCAAATGCTGCATGTCGTGCTTGGGGTGACGCGTGCTGTAGCTAATCAACCGCACGTCCGGGTCGATAAACTGCAGCTGCATCACCTTCTCATGGTTACCGGGGCTGTTCGAGTCAAAACCGTGTAAATAGATAATCATCGCATCCTCACCTGACAACAACGCCCCACAGAGCGTTACGCGGACTTCGCCTCTTGCCAGCGCGCATGAAGCTGCTCCAGCTGGGCACTCACCGTTTTCCAACGGGCTGAATCCCTTAACTCCTGACGGGAAAAGGAACCTTTATGATACAATTTCGTAACACGCTCTGCTTTGATCGGCGACAGGTTATCCAGCACACTGACCGCGCCTTTACGATTATTGCAGACCAGTATCATATCGCAACCGGCGTCGAGCGACGCCTGACCGCGTTCGGCATAGCTGCCCATGATCGCCGCCCCTTCCATCGACAGATCGTCTGAGAAAATCACTCCGTCGAAGCCCAGCTCGCCGCGCAGCACCGTTTTTAACCAGTACGCTGAGCCGCTGGCCGGGCGCGGGTCGAGCTCCGGGTAAATCACATGCGCAGGCATAATGGCATCCAGACGCTGTTCGGCGATGAGGCTTTTGAACACCGCCATATCGTGGTCGCGAATCACCGATGCCGGACGCGGATCGAACGGGGTCTCTTTGTGCGAATCGGCAGTCACCGCCCCGTGCCCCGGGAAGTGTTTACCGGTGGTTTTCATGCCCGCGGCGTGCATGCCGTCAATAAAGTGACGCGCCATCGTCAGCGCTTTCTGCGGATCTTCATGATAAGAACGTTCGCCGATCGCGGCACTGATATGGCCGACGTCCAGCACCGGCGCAAAGCTGATATCAATATCCATGGCGATCATTTCGCTGGCCATCAGCCAGCCGGCTTCGGCGGCCAGTTTGCCCCCCTCTTCCATCCCCAGCAGCGCGGCAAAAGACTGGGCCGCCGGTAAACGGGTAAAGCCTTCACGGAAACGCTGAACACGCCCCCCTTCCTGATCCACCGCCACCACCAGATGGTTCCGGGAGGCGTCGCGGATCTGGCGCACCAGCTCCCGCAGCTGCGCCGGATCGTGATAATTACGGGTAAAGAGGATCAATCCTCCCACCAGCGGATGCGCCAGAATCTCTCGCTCTTCCGCATCCAGTTCATACCCTTCGACATCCAACATGACTGGGCCCACACTGACCTCTCTTATTCTTTACGTTCGTTGTCTAACTGACACCATATTTCATCTGCCAGCGTGATAAATTGCCGATCGCCGCTCTGCCGCCAGCGCATTTCATACCACCCCGCCATCAGCAGCAAGACCCACGGGCGCCAGCGTGCAACCTGCCGCCAAAGCTGCTGCGCGTCGATAGCCGCCCGCCGGGCATAGGCCGCCACCAGCTGGCGGCGCTGGTGAGGGGAAATCCACACCGCGGCCAGCTCCAGCGCGATATCGCCATCGCCGGCATATTCCCAGTCGATCAGCCTCAAGCCGGATGCGCTGTGGATAATATTGCCGGCATGGACGTCCATATGCAGCGGCGCCAGCCGCAGAGGACGGGGCTCGCCCTGGCGGCGCAGCCGCTGATGCCAGCGCAGCCAGCGCGGCGTGCGTCGTGCCGGATCGCACGTCTGCCAGTACTGGGCCAGCAGCGGTGCGAGGGTAACACGCCAGCCGAATCGCGGTTGCTGATGCACGTCATACAATAAGTCTGACAGCATCGCGCAGGCCGGTAACTCGCTTTTCACCTCCCCCGCGCAATATTCCACCACCATCCAGCAGGGTGAGTAAAACAGCGGGGCTGGCGCCAGCCTGGCAGGCAGTTGGCGGAGCGCGCGATACTGACGGCGAAAATAACAGGAAGCGGCTGACGGGTCGTGCGGCTGACGCAGCACGTGCCGCCGGTCGCCGTCGCTGATAATCACACTGCCGCCGCTGAGGCCATTCTGGCTCAGCGAGGCGACAGGATGATAACGGGGGAAGAAGCGCGACAAGAGCTCATCGCGCGTCAGCTTATTGTTGCTGAACAGCACCTTTACCTGACCAGATAATCTCGCCGGTTTGCACCAGCATCAACTGCATCTTCAGTTCAGGCGCGTTGACGTTGCCGGTGGCATTGGAGTAAAGCACATACTGCGCGCCCACGTTGCGGGCGATACCCATGGCTTTGCTGCGGCTGCCGAGGCTGTCCTGCGGCGACAGGCCCAGCTGCTGTTTGGCGACCCCCAGCTGCTGCGCCGAGACCAGCGTAAACTTGCCGTTGCCGGCCAGCGCATTACGCAGCGCGGTAGTGGCTTCTCCCGCATTCAGCGTACCGTTGGTGCGGTTGTTCACGCTGTCAACCAGCAGAATGCTGCCCGCATTGACGCCGCTGGCCTGCAGCATCTGCCCCACCAGCGGCTGGACCGCGCCGTTCCAGTCATAATGACGCACGCGCGGCGCCGGCTGGCCCGACTGCTGATCCTGATGCTCAATGGGCCCCGGCTGCGACGGTACGGCAGGAACCGCCGGCACAGTCGGCACCGTTGGCTGCGGCTGCGCAGGCTGCTGCGGCTGCGGTTTGGCCTCTTCGACCGGCGCAGGCTTCTCACGTAACCCCGCACAACCTGCGAGGAATATCGCCAGTGCTGTGATTAACGCATAGCGACACATTTTCATCATTATAATTACCCCTTACAGATAAAGATAAAGGCGGGCCTTATGCGCCCCCAGGATATTGGCGCTACCATACAATGTCACCGAAGAGCGTGCCGGGACCACGATGGTGCGCGGTGCGTCCAGCGGGTGCATCTCCAGACCTCGGGCGTCATACCAGAAAAAACGATAATGCACGGTGACGGGCTGCTGGCGCTCGTTATACAGCGTCGAGGAGGCAGTGGCCTGGATCTCCGTCGCCACCACGGCAGGCTCGCTGGCGCTGATCCCGGCCGCCAGCACGCTCGATTCCATCACCAGCGCCTGCTGGTCAGAAACCGGGATCTCCGGATGTGAACTACATCCGGCCAGCAGTCCCGCCGCCAGGCAGGCGCCCAAAAGGGTCCTGAGCATGGCCTTAGCCTTTATGCGCCAGCATCGGGCCCAGCGGACGACCGCCCAGCAGATGCATGTGGATATGGTAAACTTCCTGGCCGCCGTGGCGGTTGCAATTAACGATCAAACGGTAGCCATCGTCGGCAAGACCTTCATCGCGGGCGATCTTCGCCGCGACGGTCATCATCCGGCCCAGCGCCAGCTCATGTTCGGTGGTGACGTCATTCACGGTAGGAATCAGAACATTCGGGACAATCAGAATGTGGGTGGGCGCCTGCGGGGAGATGTCGCGAAAAGCGGTCACAAGCTCATCCTGATAGACAATATCCGACGGGATCTCCCGGCGAATGATTTTGCTGAAAATCGTTTCTTCTGCCATGACTGATTCCTTATTAGTTTTATCCCATACGCTGGCCTGCTTCTGCAGATAAACGCGGACGCACAGGTTCAGATAAGAGTATGAGCGACATCCTCCCTCTCTTTCAACCTGAAAGCAGTTTTTCTTATTCAACTATAGACTTAGCTGCTGAGGGATTAAGCATTTGCCGGACAATCTCCAGGGTTATCGCCACAGAAAACCTCACCTCGTAACGTAAAAAAGGCAGCCAATTGGCTGCCTTAGTCTCCCCGATACTACGTCTTAACTGTTACGGATGTACTCATCCATTTCAGTTTTCAGGTTATCGGACTTGGTACCGAAGATGGCCTGTACGCCAGAACCTGCCACTACCACGCCAGCGGCGCCCAGTTTTTTCAGGCCAGCCTGGTCAACTTTCGCTACATCCGCCACGCTAACACGCAGACGAGTAATACATGCGTCGAGGTTGGTGATGTTCTCTTTACCGCCGAAAGCGGCGATCAGAGCCGGAGCCATCTCGCTGGTTGCGCCAGCTTTGCTCTCTTCGGTGGTATCTTCACGACCCGGTGTTTTCAGATCCAGGGCTTTAATCAGCACGCGGAAAATGACGTAGTACACGATCGCATAGCAGATACCGACAATCGGGAACAGCCACAGCTTGCTGCTATTACCGGACAGGACGATAAAGTCGATCAGGCCGTGGGAGAACGAGGTACCGTCACGCATACCCAGCAGGATACAGATCGGGAACGCCAGACCCGCCAGAATGGCATGGATAACGTACAGGATCGGCGCCACGAACATGAAGGAGAACTCGATCGGCTCGGTGATACCGGTCAGGAACGAGGTCAGCGCGGCGGAGATCATGATACCGCCCACTTTGGCGCGGTTTTCCGGTTTAGCAGAGTGCCAAATCGCGATAGCCGCTGCCGGCAGACCGTACATTTTGAACAGGAAGCCGCCAGACAGTTTGCCCGCGGTCGGGTCGCCTGCCATGTAGCGCGGGATATCGCCGTGGAACACCTGACCAGCCGCGTTGGTGTATTCGCCGATCTGCATCTGGAAAGGAACGTTCCAGATGTGGTGCAGACCAAACGGCACCAGGCAACGCTCAATGAAACCGTAGATGCCAAACGCTACCACTGGGTTCTGATAAGCAGCCCACTGGGAGAAGGTCTGGATCGCGGAACCGATCGGCGGCCAAATGAAGGAGAGGATCACGCCGGTGAAGATAGCGGCCAGACCAGAGATAATCGGTACAAAGCGCTTGCCCGCAAAGAAGCCCAGGTATTCTGGCAGCTTGATGCGATAGAAGCGGTTGAACATGTACGCGGCGATAGCACCGGAGATAATACCGCCAAGCACGCCGGTATCAGCCAGGTGTTTTGCCGCAATCTCTTCAGCAGGTAAATGCAGCACCAGCGGCGCAACAACCGCCATGGTTTTCACCATGATGCCGTAAGCCACGACTGCAGCCAGTGCGGATACACCGTCGTTATTAGTGAAGCCGAGGGCCACACCGATAGCGAAGATCAGCGGCATGTTGGCGAAAACTGAACCGCCTGCTTCTGCCATAACGTGGGAGACCACGGCTGGCAGCCAGCTGAAGTTTGCGGAACCGACGCCCAGCAGGATACCTGCGATAGGCAGTACGGATACCGGCAGCATCAGCGATTTACCGACCTTCTGCAGGTTAGCAAATGCATTCTTAAACATAATTGAGAGTGCTCCTGAGTATTTGGTACTTTTTTACGTTTTCACGCATTGGCCCGGGGGGAGAACCGTGCCGTGGACAGGACATCTAAGCGCCCTTTATTTATTACACAGAGTAAAATAATTAACAGGATGATTGTTTGACGGCTATCACGTTTCAATCAGCCTTCCGGTAAAAATTTACATCAGCTTACATAAGTTGTATCTGGATGTTGCCAAAAAACCTTCACCGCCACTTTTGTGGCGGTGAACTTTACTCGCTTTGGTTATTAATTACGAGCCTTAAAATAATAGGCAGATCAAGCAGGTTGCAAGCGGGCGGGGTCAATGTGGAACAGGGTGGCAAAATTGTCAGTGGTCTGCTGGGCCAGTTGCTCCAGCGACACACCTTTCAGCACCGCCATGTATTCCGCAACGTCACGGACCAGCGCCGGCTGGTTCTCTTTGCCGCGATGGGGGACTGGCGCCAGGTACGGCGAATCGGTCTCCACCAGCAGACGATCCAGCGGAACATAGCGCGCCGCATCGCGCAGCTGCTCGGCGTTACGAAAAGTGACGATGCCGGAAAACGAGATATAGAACCCCATGTCGAGCAATTTACCCGCTGTCTCCCTGTCCTCAGTGAAACAGTGTAGTACGCCACCGCAATCCGTCACCTTTTCTTCGCGTAAAATGGCCAGGGTATCGGCGCGCGCGTCGCGAGTGTGGACGATCACCGGCTTATTCAGCTCGCGGCCAATGCGAATGTGGTCGCGAAATGAGGTTTGCTGCTGGGCTTTGGTTTCCGGGGTATAAAAATAATCCAGACCGGTCTCCCCCATCGCCACAACGCCCTCTTCCGCCGCCAGCGTGCGCAGCATCTCCACATCGTAGGGTTCGTCCTGGTTTAACGGGTGCACGCCGCAGGAGAAGACGACGTTATCACGCGTCCCCACCAGCTCACGCATACTGCGGTAGCCGGGCAACGTCGTGGCGACCGCCAGGCAGAATTTCACATCACGCGCGGCCGCTTTTGCCAGAACGTCGTCGACGTTTTTGTGCAGGGTTTGATAATCCAGACCATCAAGATGGCAGTGGGAGTCGACTAAAAACATAATGTCTCACTCAGAGGTGGGATACGGGTAAAACCGTCCCGGGTTGCAGGTAATGTTCCCAGCGCAGCAAGCGCTCGGTGAGCAGCAGTTCGCGGTTGACGCCGACGACGTTCAGCAATTGCTCGCGGCAGGTACAGACGTCATAGGCGATCGCCTGCAGCCGGGCGGCGGGCAGGCTGTGCGCCAGTTGCTCCAGCAGCGGCCAGACGTCCGGGTTACTTACCAGGGCAATCCCCTGCTGTCGTTTTTGCGCATCGACCAGCAGCGATGCCAGCCAGTGCAGGCGAACCGCCGCCTGTTCATGATTGAGTATCGGCAGCAACGCCAGCCAGTCACCGCTCGCCAGGGTGCTTGCCAGCGCCTGACACAGCTGCTGACGCGCCGTCCACTGCGGCTCCTGTAACAGTTCGAGCGCCGCGGCTGGCGCGCTGGCGCACAGACGCAACGCCGTCAGTAGCGCCTCCTGCGGCAGGCTCACCTCACGCTCCAGCCAGGCCAGAGCATAAGATTCCGTCGGCGGCGACAGGTGGTGCAGACGACAGCGGCTGCGCAGGGTCGTCAGCAGACGCGCCGGCTCCTGGCACGCGAGGAAGAACCAGGTATTTTCCGGCGGCTCTTCCAGCGTCTTCAGCAACGCGTTGGCGGCGGCATCTGTCAGTAAAGCGGCATCGCTAATCCACACCACTTTCGCCCCGCCAAGGCGCGCGCGCTCATAGAGCTTTTCGTTGACATCGCGCACCGCATCAATGCCCAGCGCACTCTTACCCTTTTCAGGGGCCAGCGGATAGTAATCAGGATGCGTGCCGGCCTGCATGAGCTGGCAGCTGTGGCAGTGGCCGCAGCTTTTATGCCCTTCGGGCTGGCGGCACATCAGGAAGCGGCACAGCGCGTAAATCAACGCCTCACCGCCCATTCCGCTCAGAGACTGTAACAGTAAGGCGTGGTGGCCTCGTCCGGCCTGATAGCTACCGACCAGTTGCTCGAACGACGGACGCAACCACGGATACCATTTCATGCCGGTTGCTCCGCCATCCACTGGGCGATCGTGGCGCGAATGTCGCGAGCGACGGCGTCGAGCGGCTGGGTCGCGTCAACCGTGCGGATCGACGGGTCTGCAGCGGCCAGCTCAAGGTAGCGCGCACGGGTACGATTGAAGAAGTTCATGGACTCCTGCTCAATGCGATCAAGCTCGCCGCGGGCCCGGGCGCGCTGCAGCCCCACCTCCGGCGTGACGTCGAGGTACAACGTCAGATTGGGGCGGAAATCGCCGAGTACCGCATCGCGCAGCGTCGCCAGCATCGTACGGTCGATTCCCCGGCCGCCGCCCTGATAAGCCTGAGTCGACAGATCGTGACGATCGCCGATCACCCACTGGCCGCGGGCCAGCGCAGGCTTAATCACGGTCTCCACCAGCTGGACGCGCGCCGCGTAAAACATCAGCACTTCCGCTTTATCATTAATGACTTCATCACCCGTGGACTGGATATCCAGCACCAGGCTACGCAGTTTTTCGGCAAGGACAGTGCCCCCCGGCTCGCGGGTAAACACCATATCGTGAATACCTGCCGACTGCAGCGTCTCCACCACCAGTTGACGTGCGGTGGTCTTCCCGGCGCCCTCCAGCCCCTCGATGACGATATAGTTACTGCGCATTTTTTTCCTTAAGTACTTTCAAATAGTCCTGCACCGCACGGTTATGACTGACCAGGTTTGTGGTAAACGTATGGCCCCCTTTCCCGTCGGCGACAAAATAGAGATATGACGTTTTCGCCGGATGGGCGGCCGCCTTCAGCGATGCCTCGCCCGGCACCGCGATAGGACCAGGCGGCAGGCCGCTGATGGTATAGGTATTGTATGCGGTCGGCGTCTCGAGATCCTTACGCGTTAGTTTACCAGTATACCCCTCGCCCATCCCGTAGATCACGGTCGGATCGGTCTGTAAGCGCATACCGATGCGCAGACGGTTGATAAATACCGACGCGACGCGGTCGCGCTCTTCCGCCACCGCGGTCTCTTTCTCAATAATCGAGGCCATGGTCAACAGCTGGTTCTGATCGGCATAGGGCAGATTCTCCATCCGTCCTTCCCAGATCTTCGCCACTTCCGCGACCATTTTCTGATGCGCACGCTTGAGGATGGCGATATCGCTGGTATTGGCGGTGTACATCCAGGTATCCGGCCAGAACCAGCCCTCCACCCAGTCGGCATGCTCAAGACCTAACGCCTTAGCCACCGTCGCGTAGCTATCATCATCAAGAGTGTGCTTCACGTACGGGGCATCGCGCAGCTGGCGCAGGTAGTCGCTGACGCGCATGCCTTCGACAAAGCGCAGCGGAAACTGCGCCTCTTTACCGCTGGCCAGCAGCTGCAGCATCTCGCGTACCGTCATCTGCGGCGTGAAGCGATAGGTCCCGGCTTTGAAGTGAGACAGCTCAGGTTCCACCCGCAGCAGCCACTGGAAAACGCGGGGGCGATTGATTACCTTTTCGCGATAAAGAGCCTGACCCAACGCCTGACGGCCGGTACCGGTCTCCAGGGTGAAGACGGTCTCTTCTTTAATCAGCAGCTTGCTGTCCGCCAGCTGGCGTACCTTCCACATGCCTGCCGCTGCAGCGATGCCCAGCACCACCACCAACAGCAGAATAAAACGTAACATTTTCTTCATACTAACCAGACAGCTCACACAAAGGGGCTAAAAAATGGTAAAGCTCGCGCGAGGACCAGACGGTCTCCTCCCAGCGACGAACCGGCACCAGCGGCATCAGCGCATTGCAGATAAGCACTTCATCGGCTTCCCGCAATGCCTCAGGACGCGCTGTCACTTCGACAACACGAAATGTCGATGGTGCCAGCTGCGCGATACAGCGCTGCCGCATAATGCCGTTGACCCCGGCGTAATCGAGTCGCGGAGTAAATACATCCCGTCCCTGACGCCAGAATAAATTCGCGGCACAGCATTCCGTAAGCCACCCGTCACTGTCAAGGACCAGCGCCTCATCGGCGTCCGTCTGCTCAAGATGAGAGCGGATCAGCACCTGCTCAAGACGATTAAGATGCTTCAGGCCGGCAAGCCAGGGGTTGCGACCCAGGGGCACCGGGCTCTGGGTCAGGATAATGCCCTCCTCCCGCCAGCGCGCATAATGTGCCGGGAATGGAGAGACGCTGAGAATGCGGGTGGGCGAAACGCAGCCCGCCGTACTGTATCCCCTTCCGCCAACGCCGCGGGTGAGGGTCACCTTCAGCACGCCCTGCGCGTGCGGCCGCGCCAGACGCTGCATCTCTTCGCTCAGTGTCAACCAGTCGTGAAACGGGATACGTAATTTTTCACAGGTTGTCTGCAAACGCGCCAGATGAGCCGTCAGCAGCGCAACCTGCCCCTGCTGAATGCGGGCGGTAGTAAAACAGCCGTCGCCAAACTGGGTGGCGCGATCGTTCGCCGCCAGCGTGTCCTGTGCAACGCCATTTATCAAGAACATAAAGGACTCCTTTTCACTGGTCGGTCAGTGTCTCAGGACCCAGAGCAGAGGACAAGCGGAGAAAACTGAATAAAAAAAGGCCCGACAAACGGGCCTTTTGTTAAAGCAGTACCGGGGCAAGCCCTGTCACACTTTTTTGAAGATCAACGAACCGTTAGTGCCGCCAAAGCCGAAGGAGTTGCACAGGGTGTACTCCAAACCGGAAACCTGACGCGCTTCGTGCGGAACGAAGTCGAGGTCGCAGCCGTCATCCGGGTTATCGAGGTTGATCGTCGGCGGAACCGCCTGATCGCGCAGCGCCAGAATAGAGTAGATCGACTCTACCGCCCCTGCCGCGCCCAGAAGATGCCCGGTCATGGATTTGGTGGAGCTCACCATGACGCGGCTCGCCGCATCGCCGAATACAGACTTAACCGCCTGCGCTTCCGCTTTATCGCCAGCCGGCGTCGAGGTGCCGTGGGCGTTGACGTAGCCAATCTGACCCGGTTCGATGCCCGCATCGCGAATGGCATTCACCATCGCCAGCGCGGCACCCGCGCCATCTTCCGGCGGTGACGTCATATGATAAGCATCGCTGCTCATCCCAAAGCCAACGATCTCGGCATAGATTTTCGCGCCGCGTTTTTTTGCATGCTCGTACTCTTCCAGCACCACCATGCCCGCGCCGTCGCCCAGCACAAAGCCGTCGCGATCTTTATCCCACGGACGGCTCGCCGCCTGCGGGTTGTCATTGCGCGTGGAGAGCGCACGCGCCGCGCCGAAGCCACCCACGCCAAGCGGGGTACTGGCTTTTTCCGCACCGCCTGCCACCATCGCATCGGCATCGCCATAGGCGATAATGCGCGCGGCCTGGCCAATGTTGTGCACGCCTGAAGTACACGCGGTCGCGATAGAGATACTTGGTCCACGCAGACCAAACATAATGGTCAGATGCCCGGCCACCATGTTAACAATTGTGGAAGGAACGAAGAATGGGCTGATCTTACGCGGTCCGCCGTTGACCAGCGAACTGTGGTTTTCTTCGATCAAGCCGAGACCGCCAATACCGGAGCCGATAGCGGCGCCAATACGGGTTGCATTCTCTTCCGTCACTTCAAGGCCAGAATCCTGCATGGCCTGAACGCCAGCGACAATTCCATATTGAATGAAGGCATCCATCTTGCGCTGTTCTTTGCGCGAGATGATGTCCTCACAGTTAAAATCCTTTACTAAGCCAGCAAATTTCGTTGCATAGGCGCTAGTATCGAAATGGTCGATCAGGCTGATGCCACTCTGACCGGCAAGGAGAGCTTTCCAGGTAGACTCTACGGTATTGCCGACAGGAGACAACATGCCCAGTCCGGTCACAACTACACGACGCTTAGACACGTTTGTCCTCCAGGGAGGGAAAATAGATTCTTGTGGGACAAAAAAAAGATAAAACTCAGGCGGTCGAATGACCGCCTGGAGATGTTCACTTACGCCTGGTGGCCGTTGATGTAATCAATGGCAGCCTGAACGGTGGTGATTTTCTCAGCTTCTTCGTCCGGAATCTCAGTATCAAACTCTTCTTCCAGAGCCATTACCAGCTCAACGGTGTCAAGAGAATCAGCGCCCAGGTCTTCAACGAAGGAAGCATTATTGGTAACTTCTTCCTGCTTAACGCCCAGCTGCTCGCCGATAATTTTCTTAACGCGTTCTTCGATAGTGCTCATACTCTTAAATTTCCTATCAAAACTCGCTTTCGCGATGGTTTTCGTAGTGTATAAAATGTTGAAAAATTTGCAACTAAATCCCGGCAGGTCTTACCACGATTTTGCGCTATTTTGAGGCCGTTTGCCCTAAGAACGCAAATCTTTTCGCACAAAACCGCACAGGGAACCGTGCGAAGTGCGCGGTTCCTGAACGTTTTGCACAAATCTCGGTCAGACCATGTACATTCCGCCGTTAACGTGCAGCGTTTCACCAGTGATGTAACTTGCTTCGTCAGAGGCTAAAAATGCAACCGCACTGGCGATTTCATTTGGGGTGCCAAGGCGCCCCGCAGGAACTGCCGCCAGCGTACCCGCACGCTGCTCATCGGTCAGCGCACGCGTCATGTCCGTTTCAATAAAGCCCGGAGCAACAACGTTTACAGTAATACCGCGTGACGCAACTTCACGCGCCAGTGATTTACTGAAGCCAATCAGACCCGCTTTCGCCGCAGCGTAGTTGGCCTGACCCGCATTTCCCATGGTACCAACCACAGAACCGATAGTGATAATACGTCCATGACGCTTTTTCATCATAGCGCGCATTACCGCTTTTGACAGACGGAAAACCGATGACAGGTTGGTTTCGATAATATCGTTCCACTCATCATCTTTCATGCGCATTAACAGGTTGTCGCGAGTGATCCCGGCATTATTCACCAGGATATCCACTTCGCCAAACTCTGCGCGCACATTTTCCAGAACAGATTCAATAGATGCTGGGTCGGTCACATTCAACATCAGACCTTTACCGTTGGCACCTAAGTAGTCGCTGATGGCCTGCGCGCCGCTTTCGCTGGTCGCAGTACCGATAACTTTCGCGCCACGAGCGACGAGCGTTTCAGCGATTGCACGGCCAATACCGCGGCTTGCACCGGTAACCAGCGCGATTTTTCCTTCAAAACTCATGGTTTTCCTCTTTTATTGCTCAAGCGCCGCAGACATCGCCGCCGGCTCGTTAAGCGCGGAAGCGGTCAGGGTGTCAACAATACGTTTGGTCAGACCGGTGAGGACTTTACCCGGGCCAACCTCATACAGATGCGTTACGCCCTGAGCAGCCATAAACTCAACGGTTTTGGTCCACTGAACCGGGCTGTACAGCTGGCGCACCAGCGCGTCGCGAATGGCGTCTGGCGTGGTTTCGCATTTCACGTCGACGTTATTCACCACCGGAATCGTCGGCGCGTTGAAGGTGATTTTCTGCAGCTCCAGCGCCAGTTTTTCTGCAGCTGGCTTCATCAGCGCACAGTGGGACGGCACGCTCACCGGCAGCGGCAGCGCACGTTTGGCGCCTGCAGCTTTACATGCAGCGCCCGCACGTTCAACGGCCTCTTTGTGCCCGGCGATAACCACCTGGCCCGGCGAATTGTAGTTCACCGGCGAAACCACCTGCCCTTCGGCGGACTCTTCACACGCTTTGGCGATAGAAGCGTCATCGAGACCGATAATCGCAGACATCGCGCCAGTACCCGCCGGTACGGCTTCCTGCATGAATTTCCCGCGCAGTTCAACCAGACGAACGGCATCCGCGAAATCAATAACGCCGGCACAGACCAGCGCGGAGTATTCGCCGAGGCTGTGACCCGCCAGCAGCGTCGGCGCTTTGCCGCCCTGCTGCTGCCAGACGCGGTACAGCGCCACGGAGGCGGTCAGCAGCGCCGGCTGAGTCTGCCAGGTTTTATTCAGTTCTTCTGCCGGGCCCTGTTGAGCCAGCGCCCACAGATCGTAACCCAACGCTGCGGAAGCTTCACCGAAGGTCTCTTCAATCACCGGCCAGGTGGCAGCCATATCGGCCAGCATACCTACGGCCTGAGAACCCTGTCCCGGGAACACAAAAGCAAATTGCGTCATGTTTAAATCCTTATACTAAAAACGAACCAGCGCGGAACCCCAGGTGAAACCGCCACCAAAGGCTTCCAGCAAAATCAGCTGACCGCGTTGAATGCGGCCATCGCGGACAGCCTCATCCAGCGCACAAGGAACTGACGCCGCGGAGGTGTTGCCATGGCGGTCAAGCGTCACGACGACGTTATCCATCGACATGCCCAGTTTCTTCGCCGTCGCGCTGATGATACGCAGGTTAGCCTGATGCGGCACCAGCCAGTCCAGCGCCGAGCGCTCAAGATTGTTGGCTGCCAGCGTCTCGTCAACGATATGCGCCAGTTCGGTGACCGCTACTTTAAAGACTTCATTGCCGGCCATCGTCAGATAGATCGGGTTTTCCGGATCGACGCGATCGGCGTTCGGCAGGGTCAGCAGTTCACCATAGCTCCCGTCGGCATGCAGGTGCGTCGAGATAATGCCTGGCTCTTCAGACGCGCCCAGCACCACGGCGCCGGCGCCGTCGCCGAAAATAATAATCGTTCCGCGATCGGCCGGGTCACAGGTGCGCGCCAGCACATCGGCCCCCACCACCAGCGCATAATCCACCGCGCCGTTTTTCACGTACTGATCGGCGACGCTCAGCGCATAGGTGAAACCGGCGCAGGCGGCGGCGACGTCAAACGCCGGACAGCCCTTGACGCCCAGCATAGACTGAATCTGGCATGCCGAACTCGGAAACGCATGCGTGCCGGAGGTGGTCGCAACGATAATCAGACCAATTTGCTCCGCGGACACGCCCGCCATCGCCAGCGCCTGCTTTGCGGCTTCAAAGCCCATCGTAGCAACTGTTTCATGCGCTGCGGCAATACGACGCTCACGGATACCTGTGCGGGTGACAATCCACTCGTCAGAGGTCTCTACCATTTTTTCCAGGTCGGCGTTTGTACGCACTTGCTCGGGCAGATAGCTGCCGGTACCAATAATCTTCGTATACATGTACGCTCAGTCACTCTTGGGTAATATACCCGCCTCTTTCAACCTGCCGCGGCGTCAATCGTGGCCATTCGTCCCGCTTTGCTGTCGGGAGTTCACGTCACTGTCGCTTTCCGGCAGCGCGAAACCAGCTGGGTATAAAGATTCCAGGCGCGCGGCGATCCGTTGAGGAATTTGCCGCTGCACCGCCTGCACTGCCTGCTCTATCGCGACGCTAAAGGCGCGTTGATTGGCAGCACCATGACTCTTGATCACGGAACCGCGCAATCCTAACAGACAGGCGCCATTATACTGGTCGGGGTTGAGGTGACTGAATCGCCTCGCCAGGCTTTTTTGTAACCAACGTTTTAATAACAGCAGCCACCACGACCGTTTTTTGCCCTCTCCCTGAGATTTCAGCAGCGAAAGGAACATTCTGACAACACCTTCCATGGTTTTTAATGTGACGTTGCCCGTGAATCCATCACAAACCAGCACATCGGTTTTTCCGGTCAACAATTCATTGGCTTCAAGATAGCCGATGTAGTTGAGGGAAGGCAGCGTTTTCAGCACTGCGGCAGCATCGCGAATGCTGCTGAGGCCTTTCATCTCTTCTTCGCCGATATTCAGCAAGGCGACGCGCGGGTTGGTAATGCCAACCACTTCCTCCGCCAGCACCGCGCCCATGACGGCGAACTGCACCAGCATCGTGCTGTCGCAATCGACGTTGGCGCCGAGATCCAGCACCACGGTTTTGCCCTTCTGCTGGTGCGGCAGAACCGTCACCAGCGCCGGCCGCTCAATACCTTCGATCGGTTTGAGCAGCAGTTTCGCCAGCCCCATCAGCGCGCCGGTGTTGCCGGCGCTGACGCAGGCTTCCGCCCGCCCTTCTTTCACAAGCTCCAGCGCCACGCGCATTGAGCTTCCGCGACTGCTGCGGATAGCCTGTGCGGGTCGCGCATCACTGGCAATAACTGACTGCGCAGGAATAACCTGCAGACGCGAACGTTGTTCAAAGTCAGCTTTGGCGAGTAATGGCGTGATGGCGTCGGGGTCGCCGACTAAAAGAAGTGTGAGTTGCGAATTAGAGTTCAGTGCCTGCAGTGCTGCAGGCACCGTCACGGATGGGCCAAAATCGCCCCCCATGACATCTAACGCCAGGGTTAGACGTGTCAAGGTATCGTCGCTGCCCGGTTCGGTGATTCCCCAGTTGCCCGGGGAGTCCTCACTAAGCTTCATCACGCTGGCACTCGCGAATATTCACGCTGCAGACGCAACAATTCGGGCATTGATGCCCCTGGTGACCGGGTTAACCGAGTTTCCAGGGACGCACACGCCCGCCATGGCCTGCAACGGGAAATCCTGCGAGTATCGCGTGATTACTTAGCGATAACCTTGCGACCGCGGTAGAAACCGTCGGCAGTGATGTGGTGACGCAGGTGTTTCTCACCAGAAGTTTTGTCTACAGACAGGCTGGTGACTGCGGTCAGCGCGTCATGGGAACGACGCATGCCACGTTTGGAACGGGTTGGTTTATTCTGTTGTACGGCCATGGACCTTACTCCTCAATTACTTACGCTTTAAGCTGGCTAATACGGCAAATGGATTTGGTTTTTGTGCCTCTTCAGGCAATTCGCCAAAGACCATGTCCGCGTCGGACACTTCACAGTGTTCAGAATCATGCACCGGAACTACGGGCAGGGAGAGGATAATTTCATCCTCGACCATTGCCTGCAGGTCGATTTCACCGAATTCGTTAACCTCAATCGGCTCATACGCTTCCGGTAGTGCTTCGGCCTGTTCGTCATTTCTGACGGGGCTAAAACAATACGTGGTGTGGACGTGATGAGGGAACGGTTTCCCGCAACGCTGGCATTCGAGGGTTACCGTCACCTTTGCATCGCCAGTGATGACGGCGAGACGCTGGTTATCGATAGCGAACGACATGCTGCATTCCACATCGCTGTCCACGCTGACTACAGAATCGGCTACACGTTCAACCTGATCGCGGGCATAGATGCCTTCGTAATCAAGGCGTTTTTGAGCCGTGCGGACCGGATCAAGAGTCAGGGGTAATTTTACCTTTTGCATAGGGCGCGCATATTAACTTTGTAATGTCATAGAGTCAAAGAAAAAGGCAGCCTCAGGTTGCCTTTTGCCATTTATTCGCACACATTGCGGCGCATAGTTTAAGATGATGCTCTGCGAAGCGCTATATGTGGATGAAAAAATATGTCTGAACTTATCCTCGCGTCAACCTCTCCCTGGCGGCGCATGCTGCTGGAAAAACTGGGCTTACCGTTTGAATGTGCCGCGCCTGACGTTGACGAAACGCCGCTGCCGGAAGAATCCGCGCGTCAGCTTGTCACCCGGCTGGCACAAGCCAAAGCGCAAAGCCTGGCCACCCGCTACCCGCACCACCTTATTATAGGCTCCGATCAGGTTTGCGTATTAGATGGTGAGATCACCGGCAAACCGCACACCGAGGAAAAAGCCCGCCAGCAGTTGAGAAAGGCCAGCGGGACCATCGTCACCTTTTATACCGGTCTGGCGCTATACAACTCCGCCAGCGGCCATCTGCAAACCGAATGCGAGCCCTTTGACGTTCACTTTCGCCATCTCAGCGATAAAGAGATTGAAGGCTACGTCCGCAAAGAGAACCCGCTGCAATGCGCCGGGAGTTTCAAGAGTGAGGGGTTAGGAATTACGCTATTTGAAAGGCTGGAAGGCCGCGACCCGAATACCCTGGTCGGTTTACCCTTAATTGCGCTGTGTCAGATGCTGCGCCGAGAGAATAACAATCCGCTGTTAGACTAAAGGAAAAAAACGGCGGAACTGATTCCGCCGTTATGCTTATTTGCTTTTACGTAGCACCTGTAAACAGTGCTTCAGCTGGTTATCCAGCGGCGCTTCAACGCGCATCACCTCCCCGCTGCCCGGGTGGGTAAACTTCAGCGCCGCCGCGTGCAGGAACAGACGGTTTAAGCCGGTAGCGGACAGCTGCTTGTCGAACTCGCGGTCGCCATAGCGATCGTCAAAAGCGATAGGATGGCCGGCATACTGGGTATGAACGCGGATCTGATGCGTGCGCCCGGTGACCGGGCTGCAGCGCACCAGCGTGGCGAATTCGTAACGCTCTTCCACTTTAAAGCGCGTCTCCGACGGTTTGCCTTCCTGACTCACGCGAACGATACGCTCTCCGCTCTGCAGAATGTTCTTCAACAGCGGGGCCTGCACCACTTTGGTATGCGACTGCCACTGACCGCGCACCAGCGCCAGGTAATCTTTCTGCATGCCTTTATCGCGCAGTTGCTCGTGCAGCGAACGCAGCGCTGAGCGTTTTTTTGCCACCAGCAGCACGCCGGAGGTATCGCGGTCGAGACGATGCACCAGCTCAAGGAAACGAGCCTCCGGGCGCAGGGCGCGCAGCCCTTCAATCACGCCAAAGCTCAGGCCGCTGCCGCCATGTACCGCAGTACCGGAAGGTTTGTTGAGCACCAGAATATGGTCGTCTTCATAGAGGATCACTTCAGAGAGCGCCGCTACTTTCTGCAGATGTGGCGATACCGCCTCTTCTTCACGCTCTGCCACGCGCACCGGCGGGATACGGACTTCATCGCCCGCTTCCAGCTTATACTCCGGCTTCACACGCTTTTTGTTTACCCGCACCTCGCCTTTACGCAGGATGCGATAAATCATGCTCTTCGGTACGCCTTTCAATTGGGTACGCAAAAAGTTGTCGATACGTTGCCCCGCTTCATCAGCAGCGATGGCAATCATTTTTACGGTTGGGGTCTCAGTTTTCATGGTGCGCGATTCTAAATAGCCGGACGCATTAGCGCCACTCATTTTTATATGCTTATATTTATCATTATCCTGTTTTCACGGTTTACCTGTCCGCCATTTTGTTTGTTATTAGAACAATCTGTATGGGCAGGTGATAAAACTGTGAGTAACCGGGTGATAAAAGGTGAAAGTCAACTTGCTATAACAAGGTTAGCAATGGAATAATGAGACCGTTTTCCGTATTGCATCTTGTTAGAACAAGACATTAGCGGAATGACCAATTTTGTCTGACCGATCGCCCACGCAGCAATGGCGTAAGACGTTGTGATCTTTCAGACAGTTAGCGGGCTGCGGGTTGCAGTCCTTACCGGTACAGGCTCTATGGATTTCAAGTCGCAGGAAGGCGTCAACTCCGGGACTCCCGGGAGCTCATCTGGATCCTTTGATCGAGGTGAGCAGGTTAAGCCACCATGCCTGCAACGCGAAAGACGACGAGTATAAATGGAATATTCTCTGGTGATACATCCCAGGCTGTTCCCCTGAATAATTGCGCTGTGTTTCCGTTTGAAACACAGGCGACCGACACTCTGCGCCTCTTAAGCGCGCGACAACCGTGAGGTTGGCGACGTGAACCAGACACGAGGCCATCGGTTTTCCCCCGGAAAGGCATTACTCTGCCCGCAGCTTAGTCGTCAATGTAAGAATAATGAGTAAGTTACGATGAAAAGAATGTTAATCAACGCAACTCAGCAGGAAGAGTTGCGCGTCGCCCTTGTTGATGGGCAGCGCCTGTACGACCTGGATATCGAAAGCCCCGGGCACGAACAGAAAAAAGCGAACATCTACAAAGGCAAAATCACCCGCATTGAACCTAGCCTTGAAGCCGCGTTTGTCGATTACGGCGCTGAGCGTCATGGTTTCCTCCCCCTCAAAGAAATCGCCCGCGAATACTTCCCCGCTAACTACAATGCGCACGGTCGTCCTAATATCAAAGACGTGCTGCGTGAAGGTCAGGAAGTTATCGTGCAGATTGATAAAGAGGAACGCGGCAACAAAGGCGCTGCGCTCACCACCTTTATCAGCCTGGCAGGCAGCTATCTGGTCCTGATGCCGAACAACCCGCGCGCGGGGGGAATTTCCCGCCGTATCGAGGGTGACGATCGTACCGAACTGAAAGAAGCGCTGGCGAGCCTGGAGCTTCCGGATGGCATGGGCCTTATCGTTCGCACCGCTGGCGTCGGCAAATCTGCCGAAGCCCTGCAGTGGGACCTGAGCTTCCGTCTGAAACACTGGGAAGCGATTCAGAAAGCCGCGGAAAGCCGTCCGGCGCCGTTCCTGATCCACCAGGAAAGCAACGTGATTGTCCGCGCCTTCCGCGACTATCTGCGCCAGGACATCGGCGAAATCCTGATCGATAACCCGAAAGTGCTCGAGCTGGCGCGCCAGCATATCGCCGCGCTGGGTCGCCCGGATTTCAGCAGCAAAATCAAACTGTACACCGGTGAAATCCCGCTGTTCAGCCATTACCAGATCGAATCGCAAATTGAGTCCGCCTTCCAGCGTGAAGTGCGCCTGCCTTCCGGCGGGTCAATCGTTATCGATAGCACCGAAGCGCTGACCGCGATCGATATCAACTCCGCCCGCGCCACCCGCGGCGGCGATATCGAAGAGACGGCCTTCAATACCAACCTCGAAGCGGCTGACGAGATTGCCCGCCAGCTCCGTCTGCGCGACCTTGGCGGCTTGATCGTTATCGACTTCATCGATATGACCCCGGTTCGCCACCAGCGCGCAGTGGAAAACCGTCTGCGTGAAGCCGTCCGTCAGGACCGCGCGCGCATTCAGATCAGCCATATTTCGCGCTTCGGCCTGCTGGAGATGTCTCGCCAGCGCCTGAGCCCGTCGCTGGGCGAGTCCAGCCATCACGTCTGCCCGCGCTGCTCCGGCACCGGTACCGTGCGTGATAACGAATCGCTGTCGCTCTCTATTCTGCGTCTGATTGAAGAAGAAGCGCTGAAAGAGAACACCAAAGAAGTCCACGCTATCGTTCCGGTACCGATCGCCTCTTATCTGCTGAACGAGAAACGTGCCGCAGTGAGCGCTATCGAATCCCGTCAGGGTGATGTCCGCGTCATTATCGTGCCAAACGACGAAATGCAAACGCCGCACTACTCCGTCCTGCGCGTGCGCAAAGGTGAAGAGACCTCAACGCTGAGCTATCTGCTGCCGAAGCTGCATGAAGAAGAGATGGCGCTGCCTGGTGACGAAGAGCCGGCAGAACGTAAACGTCCGGAACAGCCTGCGCTGGCCACCTTTGTGATGCCTGACGCACCGCCAGCACCGATGCTGGAAGAGCCTGTTGCCGCCCCTGTCGTCGTCGCAGCGACACCGGCCGTGGCCGCTGCACCGGCGCAGCCAGGACTGCTCTCGCGCTTCTTCAGCGCACTGAAAAATATCTTCTCTGGCACCGAAGAAGAAGCCAAGCCGGTTGACGTTCCGGTCGAGAAGAAAGCGGAAGAAAAACCGGAGCGTCAGCAGGAGCGCCGTAAACCGCGGAGCAACAACCGCCGCGACCGCAACGACCGCAACGACCGCAACGACCGCAACGATCGCCGTGATAACCGCGACAATCGTGACAACCGCGATAACCGTGACAATCGCGACGCCCGTGCGGACAATGCCGAGGGCCGCGAGCCGCGTGAATCGCGTGAAGAAAACCGTCGCAACCGTCGCGAGAAGCAGCCGCAAAACGCAGAAGCGCGTGACGTTCGTCAGACCGTCGGCGATGATGCGGACAAGACCAAATCCCGTGACGAGCAGCAGCCGCGCCGTGAACGCTCCCGCCGCCGCAATGACGACAAACGTCAGGCGCAGCAGGAAACCAAAGCGCAAACGCGTGAAGAGCCGGAAGTGCAGGAGACTGAGCAGGAAGAGCGTGTGCAAACTCTGCCGCGTCGTAAACCGCGTCAGCTTTCCCAGAAAGTGCGCTTTGAGTCTACCGTCGCTGAGCAAACTGCCGAGATCGCGCCTGAGGCCGTTGTGGCTGAAGTCGCCGCCCCGCGCAGCGAGCCGGTGAACGCCGAACTGCCAGCGGTAGTGGAAAGCGTGGTGGACCACGACGAAAACGGCGAATCCCGTGAAGCTAACGGCATGCCGCGCCGCTCACGTCGTTCCCCGCGTCATCTGCGCGTCAGTGGGCAGCGTCGTCGTCGCTATCGTGATGAACGCTATCCGACCCAGTCGCCAATGCCGCTGACCGTCGCCTGCGCCTCGCCGGAGATGGCTTCCGGTAAAGTCTGGATCCGCTACCCGGTCGTTCGTCCGCAGGACCAACTGCCGGAAGAGGTTCAGGTTCCGGTTCAGGACACCAGCGCCATTGAAGCCGTCGAAGCTGTAGCGGCGCCGGTTGCCGTGGTTGAACCCGTCACTGCCGCGCCGGTTACCGTCGAACCAGCTACCATGGAGCCGGTTACCGCTGAGCCGGTGGTCGTCGAACCCGTCGTCGCCGCCGAGCCGGTGATCGTTGATACTCCGGAAGTTGTCGAGCCAGCAGCTGTCGAGCCAGTCCCGGCCGAAGCGCCAGCTGTCGAAGCGCCTCAGGCCATTGCGTCAGTGACGATCGACGCCGAGCCGGTCACGGTTGAACCTGAAGTGGTGGAAACGGCGTCTGTCGTTGAAGCGCCAGTAGAAACCATTGCGCCGGCTGCAGAAACCGAGGTGGAAGCACCGGTGACCGAAGCCGCCCCTACGGCCCCTGTCGAACCGGTCAAAGCTGAAACGCCGGTAAGTCAACCTTTGGTTGTGGCTGGCGATCGCCATGCTACCGCGCCGATGACCCGTGCGCCTGCTCCGGACTATGTCCCGGAAGCGCCGCGCCACAGCACCTGGGTGCGCCCGCCGTTCGCTTTTGAAGGTAAAGGCGCCGCCGGTGGTCATAGTGCGACCCATAAAGCCACCGCAGAACCGACCCGCCCACAGCCCGTCGAGTAAGCGTGCTTAATAAAAAAACCGGCCTCTGGCCGGTTTTTTTATGCGCTTTGCGGACGCTGCATCCCGGCCAGATCCGGCATGATCTCCCGCATCAGGTCAAGGAACTTACGCAAGCGTGTCGGATAATAGCGCGCCCAGGGATAAACCAGATGAACCGGCAGCGAGGCGGGACGCCACTGCGGGAACAGCTCAATCAGCCGTCCGGCGGCAATATCCTCCACGACCGTCCAGCTGGACACCATCGCCACCCCCAGCCCCGCCAGCGCGGTATTTCGCGCGACGTACAGGCTGTCAGTGCTCAGGCAGGGGGTGATGGCCGTCGAGACGATTTGCCCACTTTCCAGATGCCGGAGCCGTACCTCATGCTGATAAAAGGTATTAATGGCGATCCACGGCAGGCCGGATAGCGCCTCCAGCGAGGTTAACGGCGGGTACTTCGCCAGGAGTTCAGGGGAGGCCACCACACAGCGCGGCACTTCCGCCAGCAGCACGGATACCGTGGCTGGATCCACCTCCGCGCCAACGCGGATGGCGCAGTCGATATTATCGCTGAGAAAGTCGACGGTATTATCATTCAGCATCCACTCGACCGACAGTTGCGGATAACGCTGCAGAAATGCGACCAGCGGCGCCAACAGCTGTTGCTGACCAAAAGCATGGGGCGCCCGTACCCGCAGCACCCCCACGGGCTGATCGTCGGCAATACGCAGGTCATCCTCCAGCGCCAGCCAGGCGTCCACGACCTGACGGGCATGGCGATAACAGCGTTCGCCATCGTCAGTGAGCTTCATCGCATGGGTCGTGCGCAGGATCAACTTCACCCCCAGCAGTCCTTCAAGGGACTGCAGGCGGCGGCTGACGGTCGCCTGGGTGGTATCCATCTGCCCCGCGGCGGCGGAGAGTGAGCCGGCCTCTATAATACGAATATAGGTGCGCATCAGCTCAATGCGGTCTATACGCTCCTGTCTTTTCATTTTTCTTTTGCCTATACGTGCTACGTATAACCGTTTTACCACCAGCCCGGCTACCGCGCCAGCTGCATTCAGGGAAAAATAGCGCCATCGCATCTATGAGGTACTGATCATGACACCGACTTCCCTTTCCACCCGCGACGCAGGTTGGATTATCTTCATTCTCGCGCTCGGCGCCGGCTTTAGCGTTGCCTCTATCTATTATGCGCAGCCGCTGCTGCCGCTGATGGGCGCTAATCTCCACCTGTCGGTAGAAGGAATGGGGCTGGTCCCTACCCTGACGCAGGCTGGCTACGCGCTCGGCATTCTGTTCCTGCTCCCGCTCGGCGACCGTCACGATCGCCGCCGGCTGATCCTGCTGAAGAGCGCAATGCTGGCGATCCTGCTGTTCCTGTGCAGCCTTACCGGCCAGCTCACCTCACTGCTGGTGGCCAGTCTGCTGATCGGCATGGCGGCCACCATGGCGCAGGATATCGTTCCTGCGGCGGCGATCCTCGCCCCGGCAGGTAAGCAGGGAAAAATGGTGGGCACGGTGATGACCGGACTGCTGCTGGGGATCCTGCTCTCCAGGACAGTCAGCGGTGTAGTGGGCGCCGTATTCGGCTGGCGGGTGATGTATCAGGCGGCTGCAGTCAGCGTTGCGCTGATTGGCCTGGTGATGTGGCGGGTCCTGCCACGCTTCGCCATTCACTCGACGCTGAGCTATCCGCAGCTGATGGCCTCAATGGCCCATCTGTGGCAGCGCTATCCGGCGTTACGCCGCGCCGCGCTGGCTCAGGGGGCGCTCTCTGTCGCCTTCAGCGCTTTCTGGTCGACGCTGGCGGTGATGCTCTCAGAACACTATCACATGGGGAGCGCAGTAGCGGGTGGCTTTGGTATCGCCGGTGCCGCCGGGGCGCTGGCGGCACCACTGGCGGGCGGACTGGCCGATAAGTTTGGCGCCGGCAAAGTGACTCAGATGGGCGCAGCGCTGGTCACCCTCTCCTTCGCCCTGATGTTTATGCTGCCGCTGCTCCCTCTGCACGGCCAGCTGGCGCTGATTGCTCTCTCGGCTATTGGCTTCGATCTCGGCCTGCAGTCAAGTCTGGTGGCGCATCAGAACCTGGTTTACAGCCTGGAGCCGCAGGCCCGTGGCCGCCTTAACGCCCTGCTGTTCACCGTCGTTTTTATTGGGATGTCGCTGGGGTCAGTGCTGGGCAGCAAGCTGTACGTGCTGGCCGGCTGGAACGGAGTGGTCACGCTGGCCGTCGTCAGCGGGGCAATCGCCCTGGCGATCCGCCTGCTGGAGAATGCGCGCATCATCGCAGTCGAACGCCGCACATCATAAAAAAACCCGCTTCGCCTGAGGCGAAGCGGGTTTCCTCTTTCCCTCGCAATGGCTTACGCTGTGCGACGGGCAAACTCTTTTACGCGGAAACCCAACACCAGCAGCGTGGCGAAATAAGCCACCACTCCGGCGACCACCACCACCAGCAGGCGCATCAGACGGAACGGCATCGTCCCCTGAGACCACTCCGGCATGAGATGCATGACGCCCAGCAGCGCGGCGGCCATCACCACCACCGCCGCGATCAAGCGCAACAGGAAGGCTAGCCAGCCGGGCTGTGGAGTGAAAATTTTCTGTTTACGCAGTTGCCAGTACAGCAGCGCGGCATTGAGACAAGCCGCCAGGCCGATGGACAGCGACAAACCCGCATGCTTGAGTGGGCCGATAAACGCCAGGTTCATCACCTGGGTCATCATCAGGGTGACAATGGCAATCTTGACCGGCGTTTTGATGTTCTGACGAGAATAGAAGCCAGGCGCCAGTACTTTCACCACGATAAGACCCATCAACCCCACGGAATAGGCCACCAGCGCACGCTGGGTCATCGCCGCATCAAAGGCGCTGAATTTACCGTACTGGAACAGGGCCACGGTCAGCGGCTTGGCGAGGATCCCCAGCGCCACCGCGCTCGGCAACGCCAGCAGGAAGCAAAGTCGCAGCCCCCAGTCCATCAGGCGGCAATACTCGTCATGGTTACCGCTGGCGAAGCTTTTCGACAATGACGGCAGCAGAATGGTGCCGAGCGCCACGCCCAGGACACCTGACGGAAACTCCATCAGACGGTCGGCATAGTACATCCACGACACCGACCCCGACACGAGAAACGAAGCGAAGATGGTATTGATGATAAGGGAGATCTGGCTCACCGACACGCCAAGGATTGCCGGCCCCATCTGCTTCACAACCCGCATTGCACCAGCATCTTTCAAATTAATTCTGGGCAGAACCAGCATGCCAATCTTCTTCAGATGCGGCAGCTGATAGGCCAGCTGCAGCACGCCGCCGACCGTCACCGCCCAGGCCAGCGCCAGCACCGGCGGATGGAAGTACGGCGCGGCAAACAGCGCAAAGCCAATCATGCTGACGTTGAGGAATGTCGGTGCAAAGGCCGGCACCGAGAAGCGGTTCCAGGTATTGAGGATAGCGCCCACCAGTGAAGCCAGGGAGATCAGCAAAATATAGGGGAAGGTAATGCGCAGCAGCTGGGTGGTCAGCGCAAATTTATCGGCGGTATCGGCAAATCCGGGCGCTGTAATGGTGATCACCCACGGCGCCGCCAGCATCCCGATAACGGTGACGATCGCCAGGGCCAGGGTCAGCAATCCGGAGACGTAAGAGACAAATACCCGGGTGGCATCTTCGCCCTGTTTGCTTTTATATTCGGCAAGGATCGGTACAAATGCCTGCGAGAAGGCGCCTTCGGCAAAAATACGCCGCAGCAGATTAGGCAGCTTGAAGGCGACAAAAAAGGCATCGGTCGCCATCCCGGCGCCAAAAATGCGCGCGACAATCGCATCGCGGGCAAAGCCCAGCACGCGCGAAAACATGGTCATCGAACTGACGGCCGCCAGTGATTTTAAAAGATTCATTACGTTATTATTCCAAACCCTGGAGTAAAACGCCCGCAAATGCGGGCGCTGGAAAGTGGCGATAGTCTACCGGGTTCAATATGAATTACTACAGTCAGTTGTTACAACGGATTATTCGCTGATGGCGTCACGCCAGAGCTTATCGACCACCCGCTGAGCCAGCAGCGCCTGTTCGCCTGCGGTTTCCGGAACCGTCTGATTTTGCACGCATTCGATGAAATGACGCGCACAGCCGACAAAACCGCGCTGCTCGAGCGTGGTTTGCCAGCCTGCCACCGGGCGCTGGACCACGCCAAGACCACACTCCTCCTGCCACTCGCGCATCTCGCTCACCGCATATAACCCGCCATCGGTGACCGCCTGCACCCACTCACGCTGGCTTCCGGCACGGCGGTGCATGCTGGTGGTGACCTGCAGCCTGGATGAACTGAACTGGTGTTCGGCATAGAGCATTTCGCCCTGCGGGGTGATCTGCAGCGCGCCGCCGCGCAGGCGCGCCTGGCCGTCAGCCAGCCACAACGCGGTATCTACCACGTGCAGATAATCATCGAGAAGGGTAAAGCGCAGATCGTTGCCTACGCTATCGCTACGGTGCTTATCCATTCGCAGCGAGGCCGCCTCGCCCAGCCGCCCCTTCAGTTCGCGATAGAGTGGCGCAAAGCGGCGATTGAAACCGACCATCAGCGTCAGATGACGCCGGACAGCCAGCTCGACCAGCGCTTCCGCCTCGCTCAGTTTGTCCGCCAGCGGTTTATCCACACAAACATGAACCCCGGCATTCAGCAAGTGATTCACCACTTCATAATGTGAAGCCGTCGACGTATGGACAAAGACCGCATCACACTGCGCCGCCAGGGCATCCAGCGAATCAGCATACGGGATCCGCCAGGTTTCGCAGATGCGCAACGCCTTCTCTTTTCCTGGCGACCAGGCCGCCTGCAGCGTCCAGCTTTCCGCAGCGCCTAACACCGGCAACCACGCTTTCTGCGCGATGCCCCCTAAGCCAACCACCCCAATGCGCAGTCTTGTCCCCACGTTTAGTCCCCCAGATGGTGTAACAGCGAGTCAAGGCGCGCTTTCAACTCTGCCACCTCGCCTTCCAGTGCTTCAACCCGGGCGCGCAGATCGTCATCGTCTTCCAGCGGCGAGAGTGCTTCCACCGTGGTGATCAGCGTGTCCATGTCATCGCAAAACAGATGCATATAGCGGCTTTCCCGTTTCCCCGGCTCCCGGGGCAGACGAGCGACAAAGGGGCCATCTTCGCGTGTCGCCAGCCCTTCCAGCACGCTTTCCACTTCCGCCATATCGCTGAACTCATGCATCCGCTGCGCCCGGCTGCGTAATTCACCCGGCGTCTGGGCGCCGCGCAGCAGCAGCGTCGTCACCACCGCCACCTCGCCGGCGTTGAGTTTCAGATCGCCAAATTCGGAGTTGCAAAAACGCTGCTCATATTTGGTGACCCGATTGCCAAACCCGCTGACCGTGCGCAGATAGTGGCGCTTCACCAGGGTATCCAGCAGCGTCTGGACCTCGCCTTCGCTCAGCGACATCACAGGCTCGCGGTTGGTTTTCTGATTGCAGGCGGTCACCACGGCGTTCACCGACAGCGGGTACTGCTCGGGCGTGGTGACCTGCTTTTCCAGCAGACAGCCAATGACGCGCGCTTCGTGCGCGGTTAACTGATATTTCATCCTCTCTCCTTAGCGCCCTGCTGACCAGTCCGGCGTCGTTAGCGCCGTCAGTACATGGTCACGCCACTGCCCGTCAATCAGCAGATAATCTTTGGCGTAACCCTCTTTTTCGAACCCCAACCGTGCCAGCAATGCGCCGCTGCGCTGATTATGCGGCATATAGTTGGCCATAATGCGATGAATATGCTGCGTGCGCTGCATATAGCGAATCGCGGCGGTCAGCGCTTCAAACATCAGCCCCTGCCCTTGCCACTTTTCGCCAATGGAGTAGCCGAGATAACAGGCATGGAATGATCCGCGAACCACGTTGGAGAAATTCGCCACGCCAACGATCTCTTTTTCCTCCGCATCGAGCAGCGCGAAATAAAAGGCTGACCCCTGCTTATGAAACTCGCCGATCATCGACAGGCGCGCCTGCCACCCGGAGGGGTAGCAGTGGCTGTCGTCACGTACCGGCTCCCAGGGTTTTAAGAATACTTTATTCTCGGCGTAATAATCGGCCAGACGCCAGGCGTCACGATCGTGGACCAGGCGCACCACCAGCCGGTCCGTCGTCAAACGCACCTTCGGCACGTTACTGCGATAGCCAAACATTTCCTTTTCAGTCCCCCTGACTTCAATCTTGCTCTCATCACTATACCTGTCCTGCACGATAGTGTGAAAACAGCAACATACCATTTTCTGCGCCATCTCCTCTTTTCGATGAATAGGCTCAATCGATCTTGCTTTTTGATAAAAAAATATTGTCGCAAGGGTGCTGGGAAAAGCAGCAGATTGCCCGCAGAATATCCTCGCTTATCTCTATTTTTCCCTGGAGGGGAAATGTCCCGCGTCTCGCAGGCAAGGAGCCTGGGTAAATATTTCCTGTTAGTCGATAACATGCTGGTCGTGCTGGGCTTTTTTGTCGTCTTTCCGCTGATCTCCATCCGCTTTGTCGATCAGATGGGCTGGGCAGCGCTGATGGTCGGCATTGCGCTCGGCCTGCGCCAGCTGGTGCAGCAGGGATTAGGTATTTTTGGCGGCGCCATCGCCGACCGCTTCGGCGCCAAACCCATGATTGTCACCGGCATGCTGATGCGCGCCGGCGGTTTCGCGGCGATGGCCGTCGCCCATGAGCCGTGGGTGTTGTGGTTATCGTGCATTCTCTCCGGGCTCGGCGGGACGCTGTTCGATCCGCCGCGGGCCGCGCTGGTGGTCAAACTAGTGCGCCCGCATCAGCGCGGCCGCTTTTTCTCCCTCCTGATGATGCAGGACAGCGCCGGCGCGGTGATTGGCGCCTTGCTGGGCAGTTGGCTGCTACAGTATGACTTCCGCCTGGTGTGCAGCGGCGGGGCTGCGCTGTTTATCGCTTGCGCGGCGTTTAACGCCTGGTATCTGCCAGCATGGAAACTGTCGACGGTGAAAACGCCAGTCCGTGAGGGGCTGGGCAGGGTGCTGCGGGACAAACGCTTCGTCACCTATGTCCTGACGCTGACGGGCTATTACATGCTGGCGGTGCAGGTGATGCTGATGCTGCCGATCATGGTAAACGACATCGCCGGTTCGCCGGCCGCCGTGAAGTGGATGTACGCTATCGAAGCCACCATTTCGCTGACCCTGCTCTATCCCATTGCCCGCTGGAGCGAGAAACGCTACCGCCTTGAGCACCGGCTGATGGCTGGTCTGCTGGTGATGACGCTGGCGATGCTGCCGATTGGCATGACCAGCAGTTTGCAGCAGTTATTTACCCTGATCTGCCTGTTTTACATCGGTTCAATCATCGCGGAACCGGCCAGGGAGACGCTGGGCGCCTCGCTGGCAGATGCCCGGGCACGCGGCAGCTATATGGGGTTCAGCCGCCTGGGACTCGCCTTCGGCGGCGCACTGGGTTACGCGGGCGGCGGCTGGCTGTTTGATGCCGGGAAAGCCGCGGGCCAACCCGAACTGCCGTGGCTGATGCTCGGCGCCATCGGCTTTATCACCTTCCTTGCCCTGTGGTGGCAATTCAGTCCGAAACGCTCTGCCTCCGGCATGCTGGAGCCGCGTACCTAGACCGTACGTCCGTGGTTTCTCCTGCCTTTCAGCCTATTCTGCTGGCATGAAGGGTGCTGACAGGTCATGATGCTTTGTGTCAGGATGAATGATGGTACGAGCTTGAGGAACCCCATGAAAAAGATATTGATCGCCGCGGCGCTGATTGTCAGCGGTCTGCTGAGCGGCTGTAACCAGTTGACCCAATACACGGTAAGCGAGCAGGAGATAAACCAGGCGCTGCAGAAGCGTAACCATTTCACCAAAGATATTGGTCTGAAAGGCGTTGCCGACGCTCATATTGAACTGCAGAACCTGACCAGCGCTATTGGCCGTGAAGAGCCGGGCAAAGTCACGCTGACCGGGGTCGCCAACGTCGATCTGAACTCCCTGTTCGGGACGCAGAAAGCGACGATCGATCTGAAGCTCAAAGCGCTACCAACCTTTGACAGAGACAAAGGCGCTATCTTCCTGCAGGAAATGGAGGTGGTCGATGCCAAAGTGGCACCTGAGAAACTGCAGTCGGTGATTCAGGCTCTGCTCCCCTATCTGAATCAGTCGCTGCGCAGCTACTTCAGCCAGCAACCGGCCTATGTCCTGCGTGAAGACGCCAGCACCGGCGAAGCGCTGGCGAAGAAATATGCCAAGGGCATAGAGGTGAAACCGGGCGAAATTGTCATCCCCTTTACCAATTAATCTCCAGGGCGCTACGGCGCCCTGAATTTTTTACGGAAATGAGTGCAAAGGAAAACGTTTACGCTTATCCTTAGTGCCCGGCAAAAAACAGCCCTGATGACTGAACCTATTAGCCGGAGCCTTCCATGACAGCACAACCCCAGGTATTGAAAATCCGCCGCCCAGACGACTGGCATATCCATCTGCGTGATGACGATATGCTGAAAACCGTCGTGCCTTACACCAGTGAGTTTTATGGCCGGGCGATCGTGATGCCGAATCTGGTGCCGCCTGTCACCACCGTCGCGGCGGCTATCGCCTATCGCCAGCGCATTATGGACGCCGTCCCGGCCGGGCACGATTTTACCCCGTTGATGACCTGCTATCTGACAGACTCTCTCGACCCGGCGGAGCTGGAGCGCGGCTTTAACGAAGGCGTGTTCACCGCCGCCAAACTCTACCCGGCCAACGCCACCACCAACTCCAGCCACGGTGTCACCAGCACCGATGCCATTATGCCGGTGCTGGAGCGGATGGAAAAACTGGGCATGCCGCTGCTGGTTCACGGCGAAGTGACCCACGCCGAGATTGATATTTTCGATCGTGAAGCGCGCTTTATTGAGACGGTAATGGAACCCCTGCGTCAGCGCCTGCCCGGCCTGAAGGTGGTTTTTGAACATATCACCACTAAAGATGCCGCCGAGTATGTACGTGACGGCAATGAGTTATTAGCGGCCACCATCACCCCGCAGCATCTGATGTTTAACCGCAACCATATGCTGGTGGGCGGTATTCGTCCTCACCTGTACTGCCTGCCGGTGCTCAAGCGCAATATTCATCAGCAGGCGCTGCGCGAACTGGTCGCCAGCGGCTTTAGCCGCGCCTTCCTTGGCACCGACTCCGCGCCGCACGCCCGCCATCGTAAGGAAGCCAGCTGCGGCTGCGCCGGCTGCTTCAACGCCCCGACCGCCCTCGGCAGCTACGCCACCGTTTTTGAAGAAATGAACGCTCTGCAGCACTTTGAAGCCTTCTGCTCGCTGAACGGCCCGCGCTTCTACGGTCTGCCGGTCAATGAAAGCTATGTTGAGCTGGTGCGTGAAGAGACCACCGTCGTTGACAGCATTGCGCTGCCCAATGATAGCCTGGTCCCGTTCCTGGCGGGTGAAACCGTTCGCTGGACGATGAAGCGATAAAAAACGTAGCCCCCTGTTGTCAATGCTCACCAGATACTGTATAAATAACCAGTATCAAACACAGGGGGCAATTATGCGCATCGAAGTGTCTATCGCCAAAACGACCGCCTTACCCAACGGCGCGCTGGAAGCGCTGAATAACGAACTCTCCCGGCGTATCGCCGAGCAATTCCCGGCCATCGACAGTCAGGTGAGCGTGCGCTACGCGACCGGCAACCAGCTCTCGGTGTTCGGCGCCCTGAAAGAAGACAAAGACCGGATAAGCGAAATCCTGCAGGAAACCTGGGAAAGCGCGGACGACTGGTTTGTCCACGATCTCTCCTGAAGCATGGCGGGATCCAGTTACTCTGGTTTGCTCCCTCATTGTGCTTTTCTTTGCCGGGTCGCCCCGGCTTTTTTATCCCCGCCTCATGTTCAGAATATTCCTGATTATTCTGCTTAATATCGACTAAAATGGCCATTTCTCACGCTTATCTTGCGTAAAAAAGCGGCGAAAACAAGAAAATCATGCTGCCTTTCATTTAATTTCTCGAGTTTATTCTTGATCCCTGATATAATTAACTTGCTTCAAAAAACATGCATTAAACCTCGAGAATTGTTGTCTTTTAACATATGAATAAGGGGTTATGATGGAAAAAAATAATGAAGTCATTCAGACCCATCCCCTCGTTGGATGGGACATCAGCACCGTTGATAGCTACGATGCGCTGATGTTGCGCCTGCACTACCAGAACCCCACTCAAGAAAACAGTCATGATGCTGAAATTGGCCAGACGCTATGGCTAACGACGGACGTCGCACGTCAATTTATTTCAATCCTGGAAGCAGGCATTGCGAAGATTGAATCTGGCGAATACCAGGAAAACGAGTACCGCAGACATTAACGCGATACATGGAATGACTTAACAATAGTCTTAACAGGCACCTGCGGGTGCCTGAATTATTTTCGGGCTTGTATAAGCGAAGGGAGTTAATTACCCTGCTAATAAGGCAATTACCCGGAACTCACCATGCAATACGATCTTATCATTATCGGCAGCGGATCGGTCGGCGCCGCCGCTGGCTATTATGCGCGTCGTGCCGGACTCAATGTTCTGATGACCGATGCCCACCAGCCTCCCCATCAGGAGGGCAGCCATCATGGCAGTAGCCGTCTTATCCGTCACGCTTATGGCGAAGGTGAAAAATATGTTCCGCTAGTGCTGCGCGCCCAGCAGCTGTGGGATGAACTGGCTGAAATCAGTGGCGAAGCGGTTTTTGAACGCACCGGCGTCATTAACCTCGGCCCCGCCAGCTCTCCTTTCCTGGCCAACGTCGCCGCCAGCGCCAGGGCGTTCAAACTTGAGGTCGAAGAGTTAGATGCTCAGGCCGTCATGCAGCGCTGGCCGGAGATACGCCTTCCCGACGACTATCGGGCGATTTTCGAACCGGCTTCCGGCGTACTGCGCAGTGAGCTGGCTGTCGAGACCTGGATCCGTCTGGCACGGGAAGCAGGCTGCGCGCAGCTATTCAACTGCCCGGTCTCGGCCATTCATCACCATGCAGACGGAGTCACCATTGATACCCTTGACGGTGAATATCACGGAAAGAAATTGCTGATCAGCGCCGGCACCTGGGTCACCCGCCTGCTTCCGGAGCTTCCTGTTCAGCCGGTACGCAAGGTCTTCGCCTGGTTCCAGGCCGATGGTCGTTACAGCAGCAAGAATCATTTTCCGGCGTTCACCGGCGAGTTGCCCAACGGCGATCAATACTACGGTTTCCCGGCGGAAGATAATGAGCTAAAGATCGGCAAGCATAACGGCGGCCAGCCTATCACCACGCCGCAGGAACGATCGGCGTTTGGCGCCGTCGGCAGCGATGGTTCCGAATCCTTTCCGTTTTTACGTAACGTCCTGCCCGGGATCGGCGGCTGTCTGCACGGCGCCTCCTGCACCTATGACAACACGGTCGATGAGGATTTTATCATCGATACGCTCCCAGGCAGACCTGACACACTGCTGATCACCGGTCTGAGCGGCCACGGCTTTAAGTTTGCGCCGGTGCTGGGAGAAATTGCCAGTCAGTTTGCTCAGGGACAGACGTCGACCTTTAACCTGACGCCCTTCTCGCTGGCGCGCTTTAGCTCATAATGGAATGCGGCACGCTTGCCGCCGGGGAAAAAAACGGCCTCTGTCGAGGCCGTTAGTCATTGAGAATGGTTATGCGTCGCCTGTTTAATATGCTGGTCAACAACGTGCGCGAGCACTTTATGATCTACCTTGCGCTCTGGCTGCTGCTGGCGATCATCGATCTCGTCTGGTTATGGTTTTTCTGACGACTCAGGCTCGGGGATCCCGAGTTTGGTATTCAGTCGGCCACGCGATTTGTTAAAGATTTTATTGCCGTTTTCGCGTCCGGCGCGCAGCTGGCGCTGCTCTTCTTCCGGCAGCTTATGCTCTTCCATGCAGGCTTCGCTACAGCAACCGGCAAACTTCTCAGCGCAGCTCGGGCACTGAATAAACAGCAGATGGCAGCCATCATTCAGACAATTGGTATGGGTGTCGCACGGCACGCCACACTGGTGACAGTGCGCGATGACGTCATCGGAGATCCGCTCGCCCATCCGCTCATCAAAGACAAAGTTTTTGCCAATAAAACGGACCGGCAGCCCCTGCTCACGGGCGCGGCGGGCGTACTCAATAATCCCACCCTCGATGTGCCAGACCTGATTGAAACCGTTATGCTTCATCCAGGCGCTGGCTTTTTCACAGCGAATACCGCCGGTGCAATACATGACAATTTTCTTGTCTTTGTGGTCCTGCATCATGTCGACGGCTTTCGGCAACTGATCGCGGAAGGTGTCCGCCGGGATCTCCAGCGCGTTTTCGAAATGGCCCACTTCATATTCATAGTGGTTACGCATATCGATAAATACCGCATCCGGATCGTCAAGCATGGCATTGACGTCCGCCGCCTTGAGATAATCCCCCACATTGGAAGCATCGAAAGAAGGATCGTCGATACCATCGGCAACAATACGGTCGCGCACTTTCAGGCGCAGCACCCAGAACGATTTCCCATCGTCCTCCAGGGCGATATTGAACCGCAGCCCCGCCAGCGCCGGATCGAAGCCATACAGAAACTCACGCAGCGCTTCAACATTGCTTTCCGGCACGCTGATTTGCGCGTTGATCCCTTCCCGGGCCAGATAAATACGACCAAAGACCTTCAGCTGCGTTAAGGCAACCCATAACGCATCGCGAGTGGCCTGCGGGTCGACAATGGTGAAATATTTATAGAATGAGATCGTCGTGCGCGGCTCGGTCTCAGCCAGCATTTGCGCCTTTAACGTCTCATTTGAAATGCGGTTGTGTAACACTGGCATGGTGTACCTGCTCGACATAGAAATGAGGGAATAAACGGCGGGCATGATATAGCAAAGCTTATTAATTTACATCCCTACATTTTACGCTACATTTTTCTCACCCGGTCGCGCCCCGCTTAACAAAGCGAGCTGACTGTCGCCGCCTTTGGCTGGCCGGTAAAAAAATGCGATAATATAAGACGTTGCTCACTGATACGGGTATGAAATGACTCATTTGCCTAAATTTTCTCCGGCGCTGTTGCATCCGCGCTATTGGCTGCTGTGGCTGGGTATTGGCCTGCTGTGGCTGGTTGTCCAACTGCCCTATCCGCTGATTTACCGCCTGGGAAATGCCATCGGCCGACTGGCCATGCGCTTTATGAAGCGTCGGGCGAAGATAGCCTACCGCAACCTTGAACTCTGCTTCCCAGAGAAAAGCGAGCAGGAACGTCACCGAATGGTGGTGATGAATTTTGAATCAGTGGGTATGGGACTGATGGAGACGGGGATGGCCTGGTTCTGGCCGGTTCGTCGTATCGCCCACTGGACCGACACCATCGGCTTTGAGCATATCCGCGATGTGCAGGCGCAGCAGCGCGGCATTCTGCTGATCGGTATTCACTTCCTGACCCTCGAGATGGGCGCGCGAATGTTCGGTATGAACGAGCCGGGAATTGGCGTCTACCGTCCCAACGACAACCCGGTGATCGACTGGCTGCAGACCTGGGGCCGCTTGCGCTCAAATAAGGACATGATTGACCGTAAGGATCTGAAAGGGATGATCCGGGCGCTGAAAAAAGGTGAAGTGGTGTGGTACGCGCCGGATCACGATTACGGCCCGACCGCCAGCGTCTTTGCCCCGCTGTTTGCCGTCGACCAGGCGGCGACCACCTCCGGCACCTGGATGCTGGCGAAAATGTCCAAAGCCTGCATCGTCCCCTTCGTCCCGCGTCGCAAACCGGATGGTAAAGGTTATGAACTGATTATCCTGCCGCCAGAGTGTTCCCCGCCGCTGGACGACGCGGAAACCACGGCCGCCTGGATGAACAAGATCGTTGAGCAGTGCATCATGATGGCCCCGGAACAATATATGTGGCTCCACCGCCGCTTCAAAACCCGCCCCGAGGGCATGCCCTCCCGCTACTGATCCCTTTTCCCGGCCGCGCATGTGGCCGGGAATGCGCTTCTCGCTCATGCTTTAGGCTCTGCTTTAGCTTTAAAAGCTCTCCTCCATTGCGGCATTTATTTCCCAGGCGCATAATTAGCAGGCTCATATTTTCTCTTAATTTGACCTGCCGCGCAGGCCAGTGGAACCCTATGTCCTCTGCTGATACCCCCATTAACTGGAAACAAAATCTGACCGTGACCTGGCTCGGCTGCTTTTTAACTGGCGCCGCCTTCAGTCTGGTCATGCCCTTTCTGCCACTCTATGTCGAACAGCTCGGGGTCACCGGGCATAGCGCGCTGAACATGTGGTCCGGGCTGGTCTTTAGTATCACCTTCCTCTTCTCCGCCATTGCCTCACCGTTCTGGGGCGGTCTTGCTGACCGCAAAGGACGAAAAATTATGCTGCTGCGTTCCGCCCTCGGAATGTCCGTAGTCATGATGCTGATGGGGATGGCACAGAATATCTGGCAGTTTTTGCTATTGCGTGCGCTGCTCGGCCTGCTGGGCGGCTTTATTCCTAACGCCAACGCCCTGATTGCGACGCAGATCCCGCGCCATAAAAGCGGCTGGGCGCTGGGTACGTTGTCAACCGGCGCGGTGAGCGGCGCCCTGCTCGGCCCACTGGCGGGCGGCTTTCTGGCCGACCACTGGGGCTTGCGTACCGTCTTCTTTATGACCGCGGCGGTGCTGTTCATTTGTTTTCTGTTTACCCTGTTTTTAATCCGCGAAAATTTTGTGCCGATCGCCAAAAAAGAGATGCTCAGTGCCAGAGAGGTTTTCTCCTCGCTACAGAATCCCAAACTGGTGCTCAGCCTGTTTGTGACCTCGCTGATAATCCAGGTGGCCACCGGTTCGATTGCGCCGATTCTGACGCTTTACGTGCGCGACCTGGCCGGCAACGTCAGTAACATCGCCTTTATTAGCGGGATGATCGCCTCGGTGCCGGGAATAGCCGCGCTGATGAGCGCTCCTCGTCTGGGCAGGCTCGGGGATCGTATCGGACCGGAAAAGATCCTCATCGTCGCGCTGATTATCTCGGTGCTGCTGCTGATCCCGATGTCGTTCGTTCAGACTCCACTGCAGCTGGGTATCCTGCGTTTCCTGCTCGGCGCCGCAGACGGGGCACTGCTGCCGGCGGTGCAAACCCTGCTGGTGTATAATTCCACCAGCCAGATCTCCGGGCGCATCTTTAGCTATAACCAGTCGTTCCGCGATATTGGCAACGTTACCGGCCCCCTGATAGGCGCCTCGGTGTCCGCCAACTACGGCTTCCGCGCGGTATTCCTGGTCACCGCTGGCGTGGTGTTGTTTAACGCCATTTACTCGACCCTCAGCTTGCGCCGACCTGCCGCGGAAGACTCGCAGCCTGACCGCCATTCAGTAAATTAATGTCCAGAGGGGCCCTGCCCCTTGACGCCATGGCTACCGCCTTCTATAGATTGAATCGTGTTCAATTCATATTCTTCTCAGGAGATTCGCTATGCCAAAGGATTCGATGTTCTATGCCACGCTCGAAGAAGCTATTGATGCAGCACGCGAAGAATTTCTCGCCAATAATCCTGACAGCGATGAAGAGAGCGCTAACGTTGAGCAGCTCAATATTCAAAAGTATGTGCTGCAGGATGGTGATATCGCATGGCAGGCCGAATTTTTTGCTGACGAAGACGAACAAGGTGAATGTTTACCGATGCTCAGCGGCGAAGCGGCGCAGAGCGTCTTCGACGGGGATTATGATGAGATAGAGCTACGCCAGGAGTGGTTGGAAGAAAATACGCTTCATGAGTGGGATGAAGGCGAATTCCAGCTCGAACCCTCGCTGGATACCGAAGAGGGACAGACGGCAGCAGACGAGTGGGACGAGCGTTAATCAGTTATAGGGCCCGTGGCTGGCGTCCAGCGGCAACAGCAGCGTATCGAACACCAGCGAGAACGGCAGGTCCAGAACGGTGAGATAGCGCCATGCCGAGTCGCGAACGTCCCACTGCACGCCCGGGTAATATTGATTGCCATGCCCCTGCCCGGGCACCGTCCGGCTGATAATGCTGCCGCAGCCGCTCAGCAGCAGCACCATGGCAATGATCGGTAGTATTCGCATCCACAACCTCGTGTTTCAGATAAAAAAATACCGGCATCGCTGCCGGTATTTTCCTTTACGTACGGCTTATTTCGTTTTCAGCGCCAGCGGGTTAAGCGCTAACTGCTGATAGGCGTTGACCCACGATGAATATTTCTCCGGCGCGGCCCAGACGCGATAGTGCAGACGCGACATGGTCACCGGGTCGCTCAACAGCACCAGTCGACGATCGCGGTTCAGCTTATCCGGCGTTTCATTCAGCGCCTGCTCAACGTGGCGCTCGCGAGCGATCTCAAGGATATGACCATGACGATGGCGCGCGGTGGCCATCGCCGTGGCGAGGGCGTTAAACGACGGATTGAATACCGCGTGCATAAAGCCATCGTCCAGTGAACGCTGACGGTTCAGCGTCAGGTACGCGTCGGTATCCTTGAGCACCTGCGGCGGCGAATACTCTTCCGGGATCAGGAACAGCTTCCAGCGCTTGCTGCGCAGGCCCACGGTCGCCCGGCTGGAGATCGCCGACACGAACGGCGACAGGATCAGCGAGACGACGATCGGCGCCAGCCAGAACAGGAAGCGCAGATCCAGCCATGCCATTCCGACTGCCCACACCAGCCCCAGCAGCAGCTGCGAGCCGTGACGCATAAAGGCTTCTCCCCACGGTGTGGAGTCATCATCACGCTGCGGCGAATTCCACACCACTTCCCAGCCGAGGAAGGCGCTGACCACGAAGACGGTGTGAAACAGCATGCGAACCGGCGCCAGCAGGACCGAGAACAGGACCTCCAGCAGCAGAGAGAGCGTGACGCGGATAAACCCGCCGTACTCTTTCGGCCCTTTACACCACACCAGAATAATACTCAGCAGCTTCGGCAGGAACAGCAGCACCATGGTCGAAGCGAACAGCGCGATGGCCAGCTCCGGACGCCACTGCGGCCACACCGGGAACAGCTGACGCGGCTGCAGGAAGTACTGCGGCTCGGTCAGGGCATGCACCACCTGCAGCGCCGTCGACAGGGCAAGGAACATAAACCATAGCGGCGCTGACAGGTACGACATTACGCCGGTGAGGAATACCGCCCGGTGAACCGGGTGCATCCCTCTGACGAGGAACAGGCGGAAGTTCATCAGGTTGCCCTGACACCAGCGACGGTCGCGTTTCAGCTCGTCCAGCAGGTTCGGCGGCAGCTCCTCATAGGAGCCCGGCAGATCATAGGCAATCCACACCCCCCAGCCGGCACGGCGCATTAGCGCGGCTTCGACGAAGTCGTGCGACAGGATCGACCCGGCAAAGTTACCCTCGCCCGGCAGCGGCGCCAGCGCGCAGTGCTCAATGAACGGCTTCACGCGGATAATGGCATTGTGTCCCCAGTAGTGGGACTCCCCCAGCTGCCAGAAGTGCAGACCCGCCGTAAACAGCGGACCGTACACCCGGGTGGCAAACTGCTGGCAACGCGCATACAGCGTGTCCATGCCCGAGGCGCGCGGGGATGACTGGATGATCCCGGCGTTCGGGTTCGCTTCCATCAGGCGCACCAGGCTGCTCAGACACTCGCCGGTCATCACGGAGTCTGCGTCCAGCACCACCATATAGCTGTACTGGCTGCCCCAGCGGCGGCAGAAATCATCGATGTTGCCGCTCTTACGCTTCACGCGACGACGACGACGACGGTAGAAAATCTGCCCTTCGCCCTGCACTTCAGCAATCAGCTCCATCCACGCCTTTTGCTCAGCCACACAGATATCGGGGTTATAGCTGTCGCTGAGAATATAGACGTCGAAATGAGCAGCGTTACCGGTCGCTTTCACCGACTCCCACGTCGCCCGCAGCCCGGCGAAAACGCGATCAACGTCTTCGTTACAGATCGGCATAATAAGCGCCGTACGGTGCGCCGGGTTCAACGGTTCGTCACCGACCGTCGAGGCGGAAATACTGTACTTGTCGCGGCCAATCAATAGTTGCAGAAAGCCCATTAACGCGGTCCAGAAGCCGGCGGAAACCCAGCAGAACAGCACCGCGAAGAGGATCAGGATGCCGCTCTGCAACACATACGGCAGCAGCTGCATGAAAGAGATCCACAGGTTCTGCCCCACCATGTCGGCCGGGTTGATCAACGCCCAGCCCTGATAAGGCAGAATGGTTTTCATATACCAGGTGGCCACCACGGTCTGCGACAGCGTCAACAACAGCAGGATGTAGCGACGAATGCTCCCGACGGTACGCCATTTTTGCTCGCTCTCACGCTCTTCTTGCGTCAGGCGGGAGAGATAGCGTGGCGTGACATCGCGTCCGCGCAGACGGTCCCAGAAGCGGCCGACCGGGTTAGTACGCCACGGGTCCGGGATCATCGAGGAGCGCCTGGCTTTCGGCATAGCATGCAGTTGGGTACGACCTTCGTCATCCTTCACCAGCTGATCGCCAGAAAGAGAATCCGGCCAGCTGTGCGCCAGCCGCGCCTTCACTGACCCTAACGGGGCGTCGTCTTCGCGGGCGAAATGCCGATGTTCGTCATCCAGGGCCTGGTGAACGGCCTGCAGACTGGTGTCCGGCAGCGCCGATTTCTCGGCGTCCGACAGCGGCAATGCGTCAATGTACTTCGTTATCTTATTCATTGGCAGGCAGCTGATAGCTCCAGGTTTCGCTCAACGTGTCATCACCGTTAACCAGTGCGGCACGCATTTCCGTCGTTTTCTTCGGATCTTTGACCTTCAAACGCAGGATCATCCGCCAGCCTTTGGTCACTGGATTGTAACGCACGGTATTTTCAACGATTTCCGCGTTATCGCCGGTGCTCGCCTGAGCAGCGACCGGGGTATCCGCTGGCAGTTTCTTCATATCGGCGCCGGTGAAGTCGACAATGAAGGCAACCGTGCCGTCCGGCTGGCGGATCAGGTTCGACTGCTTCACGTCGCCGGTAGAGCGGCGGGTCTGCATAACGTAGGCGTTATCTGGCGCATGCAGCTTGTCTTCATCGCGGCTGAAGGTGATGGTGTATTTGAAATTCATCTCCTTGCCCGGCTCCGGCAGCTGATCCGGCGTCCAGTAAGTCACGATATTATCGTTCGTTTCATCGTTGGTCGGGATTTCAACCAGCTCGATTTTCCCTTTGCCCCAGTCCCCTTTCGGGGTGATCCAGGCGCTCGGACGCAGGTCATAACGATCGTCGAGATCCTCGAAGCGCGAGAACTGACGGCCGCGCTGCAGCAGGCCGAACCCTTGCGGATTTTCCATCGCATAGCTGCTGACAGCCAGATGTTTCGGGTTGTTCAGCGGACGCCAGATCCACTCGCCGTTACCGGCCAGGATCGACAGACCATTGGAGTCGTGCAGCGCCGGACGATAGTTGAGCGTCGGAGAAGGCTGGTTGGAACCGAACAGGAACATGCTGGTCAGCGGCGCCACACCCAGTTTGCCGACTTTGTCACGCAGGTAAACTTTGGACTGCACGTCCACGACGGTGTCGCGTCCCGGCATGATGACAAAGCGATAGGCGCCGGTTGCCCGTGGGGAATCCAGCAGCGCATAGATAGTCAGACGCTTGTCAGTGGCTTTTGGACGTTCGATCCAGAACTCACGAAAACGCGGGAACTCTTCGCCGGACGGCAGCGCGGTATCGATAGCCAGGCCACGCGCGGACAGACCGTAAACCTGACCCTGACCCAGCACGCGGAAGTAGCTGGCACCGAGCATGCTGACGATTTCATCGTTCTTATCTTTGCTGTTGATCGGATACAGTACTTTGAAGCCAGCGAAACCGAGGTCTTTCACTGTGTCTTTATCGTGCTGGACGTTACCAAAGTTAAAATAGTCCGGACTATATTTAATTTTGCGCACGCTGGTCGCCGTCACTTCATTGATGGTGACCGGCGTGTCGAAGTACATCCCCTGATGGTAAAATTCAAGCTTGAATGGGGTTTTCTGGTTATTCCAGTAAGCTTTATCGTGATTAAACTGAATTTGCTGGTAGTCCGCGTATTTCATGTCGCGGAAAGCGGAGGGCAGGTTACTCTTCGGCGCTTCATAGCCTTTCCCGGCTAACGTTTTGGCCTCTTTTGCAACGTCATCAATGCTAAACGCCCATGCAGATGAAGTACACAGGGACAACATTACGGCTGCGCTTAACCAACGCATTTTCATCATCTGTGGTTTATGTTTCATATAAGTAAGCACTTCCCCCTTTGTGTGCTTAAATCGATCCGATCTATTTTAATGGAAACTCAGGCAATCCGACAACATAATCCCTGCTTTGTTCAGCCTGGCGGCACAGGGAATAAACAGTTCGCTGTCCCGTTTGCACTTTGAGTGCTTATCCTGGAGACAGTTACCCCGAGTTCATGTAGGGTTGCTGATAGTGTAAGCGTTATCACCTTGAGTGATAAGACGAATTATCTGAGATTGTCGTGAATCGTATGAATAATACTCCGGTACAGCGTGAATATTTCTTCGACAGCATCCGCGCCTGGTTGATGCTGCTGGGGATCCCTTTCCACATTTCGCTGATTTATTCCAGCCACAGCTGGCATGTCAACAGCGCCGAACCCTCGTGGTGGTTGACGCTGTTTAATGACTTCATCCATGCCTTTCGCATGCAGGTCTTCTTCGTCATCTCCGGCTATTTCTCCTACATGCTATTTCTGCGCTACCCGCTGAAAAAATGGTGGAAAGTGCGCGTCGAACGAGTCGGTATTCCGATGCTGACCGCCATCCCGCTGCTGACGCTGCCACAGTTTATTATGCTGCAGTACGTCAACGGCAAGGCGGAAAACTGGCATACCCTTTCCATATACGACAAATTTAACACCCTGGCCTGGGAGCTCATTTCCCACCTGTGGTTTTTACTGGTTCTGGTGGTACTGACCTCGCTGGGGGTGGTGCTGTTTAAATGGCTGACACGCCGCCCGGCTGGCCACGGCCTCGCCTTCAGTGACACTGTCACTATGGGCCAGTTGACGATGATTTTCCTTGCGCTGGGGGTCTTTTACGCGCTGATCCGTCGGTCCTTGTTCCTGATCTACCCGCCCCTGCTGAGCAATGGTCTGTTTAATTTCGTTGTGATGCAGACGCTGTTCTATCTGCCCTTCTTTGTGCTGGGCGCACAGACTTTCATTAACCCGCGCTTAAAGACCATGTTCACCACTCCGTCGCCGTGGTGCTGCGCCGCAGCGCTGCTCGGGTTTATCGCCTATAGACTGAATCAGCAGTACGGGTCCGGCGACGGCTGGATGTACGAAACCGAATCGGTGATCACTATGGTGTTGGGGCTGTGGATGGTCAATGTGGTCTTTTCGCTCGGCCATCGACTGCTGAACTTCCAGTCGGCGCGCGTAACCTATTTCGTCAATGCTTCGCTGTTTATTTACCTGGTGCACCACCCGCTGACGCTGCTCTACGGGGCGTGGATCACCCCGGCCATCAAGTCCAATACCTTAGGCTTTATTGTCGGGCTGGTTTTTGTGGTGGGTATCGCGCTGATCCTGTATGAAATTCACCTGCGCATTCCGCTGCTGCGTTTCCTGTTCTCCGGTAAACCGATGAACAAACCGGCCAAAACCCCGGCTTCGGCCAGCTAATTTGCCGCGGGTGCGGCACGCCAGGCGTGTCGCATTACCCTTGCTCGTCAAAGAGCCGGTCGAAAATCATATTATACAGGGCTTCTAAATCCGCCTTATCGACCGGGGTGGAGGCGTTCAGCTCACAGCGGTAGGCTGCCCCCTCCGTCAGAACAGCGATGAGCTCTGATGCGGCATTGCGCCGCGCATCGCTGAGCCCGGGATGGTAGCGCTGCGACAGACGCCCTCCCTCCTCTTTCAACCGTAGATCGGCCTGCACCATGATCTCACGCAAGCGTGGATTACGCGAGGATTCGGCGTTGATTTCCATCAGCAGATAATTATCGCTTTTGGTGGCTGCCGACGTCGGGATCCTGCCGGCCAGCACCGCCGCTTTGCGCGCCAGATTGTGGTTCTCATCGATCATCTCCCCGACCCTGGCGTTGACGATTTCGCTGACAATCGCTTCGATGATCGCCTCTTTGCTGGCAAAAATACGATACAGCTGACCGACGCTCAGGCCCGCCTCGCGGGCAATATCGGCGACGGAGGCGCCGTGCAGCCCCTTTTCAGCAAAACACCTTTGCGCAGCGGCGACGATCTCCGCGCGGCGCGCCTGCTGCTTCTGCTGTACTTTTCCTTCTGACACCCTGCTCCCTCCTGCTACCCATCATTCCCGTCAATACTGGCGGTTATCATAGCCTATTCTGTTGAATCAGGGGTATGACGCCAGCAGGCGACGATAGACAGCCGCCGTTTCCTCGTCAAAACAGACGAACAGGACGCGCTCAAGCGGGTTATAGCGAGTGAGAAACGCGGTGACGGTACGTACGGCGATCTCCGCCGCTTCCTCTTTTGGATAGCCATACACGCCGGTGCTGATCGCCGGAAACGCAATGGAGCGATAGTTGTTTGCCGAGGCCAGCTGCAGACTGTTTTTGTAAGCATCGGCCAGGGTTTGCGCTTCCATGCGGTCGCCGCCGTGCCAAACCGGGCCCACGGTGTGGATCACCGCGCTGGCGGGAAGATCGCCCGCAATAGTGATCACCGCGTGACCGGGGGGACATTCGCCCTGCTGCTGCAACACCTGTTTGCAAGCCGCCAGCAGCGCCGGACCGGCCGCCCGGTGGATCGCGCCATCCACCCCGCCACCGCCCAGCAGCGAGGGGTTTGCCGCATTAACAATCACATCGACATCAAGCGTCGTAATATCGCCGAGAATTACCTCAGGTTGAACAGCCATTTCTCCTCCTGTCGGCATAGCGCGTGGATACGGCTTTCTGCCGATACTAGGGCATTCCCGCCCCCGGGAGCAAGATTATCCCTCAGCCCTGGCGACGGGAAGCTAAAAAAAACAGGACCCTAAGGGTCCTGTTGAGCATGTTGTTTCGCCGGTCAGGCGTTGTCATTAGCGAACGATTTATGTTTGCCCGCGCGGGCCGCCAGCCACAGGCCACTATTCTTCATGGCATAGCCAAAAACCAGACCCAACGCCAGGGAAGGCACCACCAGGCGCCAGTCGCCCTCTGCCGCGAAGGTGGCGCAGGCGCCGATAAAGGTGCCCGGTACAAACGACAGCAATGTCTGTCGCGCCTGAATGCACATCAGGAAGGCGACGATACCGGTCATCATATAGCTGAGGATCTGCAGCTGCGGGGCCAGTGCGCTACCGTGGATAATCACTAATGCCCAGACCACGCCGCTCATTACTGTGCATGAGGAGATAGCCAGACCTTTCAGACCGCCCTGCGGGCAGGCGAAATAGGCCGTACAGCCGAGGAAACCGGCCCAGCTCAGCAGGCCGAGAGCGACCGCCACCCATCCCCAAATCCCGGAGAGAATGCCCGTCGTTAATGCGATTGCGAAGAGTATGTTCATGGCGCGTATCCTAGCAGATACGCGCCGGAAGAATGAGATCTAAAACACAGTATATGAATGAACCTAATTTCAGTTGCATTCAAATAGTGATTTAAATCACATATTATTGTTCATCTTCTTCCTGAAGCTCGTCCCACATCGCGGCGATAGCGTCGCGGGTCAAAGGTGCCATGGTGCGCCAGAACGGCGTGTGGGCATGGGCTTCGACTTTGCCCAGCATCGTCCCGCACCATGGCAGGATATAGTCGGCAAACAGGAGCTCCAGCGTCTCGCTCTGGTCTTCTGTGGCATGATCTTCCAGCCAGGAGGCGGCCAGCAGCAGCGATCCGAGATGATCCGCCGGACCTTCCCCTGTCGGGATGCCGTGTTCGCTCATAAAAGCCCGAACGTCTGCTTCCGAGGAACCCTCCACCCACGCGCTGCGGTACGGCGGCACGCTGCAGGCTTCACCGACGAACAGCGCATTATAGTCCGTCGCCAGGGACTGCATCTCACAACTTTTCTGCAGACGCGCCAGCAGTTCATCCTGCTCAAGCGGCCAGCTGCCAGCCAGTTTGCCCTCACGGATCAGGGTAAACAGCGGCACCAGCAGCGGGTCCTGCGGTTGACGGTAATACAGCGAACCCAGCACGCGGCAGAGGATTGAAAACTCGTTCATTCAGTTATTCCAGTTATACAAATTAAAGGTCAGCAAATTCCGGGATCGCCGGCATGCCCCGCGACTCGAGGAAGTTGAGCAGGCGACGCGGAGAAACGTTGAGGATCCTCTCCTCCGGGAAATCGACCGCATCAAGGATCTTGCGGCATTCGGTAAATTCCCCGAGGGTAAAGGCAGTGTGAGAGTCCGAGCCCAGCGCCACCCATCCCCCGGCATCACGCACCGCCGCAGCGATAGCTCGGCAGTTATCGTCACTGCCCACGCGCGATGAAATAAAAGAGGAGTTATTAATCTCCAGCGCCACCTGATAGCGGGCCGCCGCTTCGGCAATAGCCGGGATATCCACCGGGAATTTCGGATTACCCGGATGGCTAATCATATGCACCTTACCGCTGGCCATCGCGGCGATCATCGCCTGCGTATGGGTGTCACGATCCTGCGGAGGGAACACCGGCTCATGGAATCCGGCGATGATCAGATCAAGCGAGGTTAACATCGGCCCGGAGCAGTCGATCTCACCTTCGATATTTTTAATATTCGACTCAATACCGCGCAGGATCCCCACCCCGTCTACCAGGCGAGGCCAGATGCGCATATTAACGAAGTGCCAGTAGTGCGGGGCATCCGCCATATCCGGGCCATGGTCGGTGATGGCGAAGAGTTTGATCCCTTTACGCTTTGCTTCCGCAATATAATCGTGCAGGGTGCTGTAGGCGTGGGTGCTGGCGACGGTATGCATGTGCAGGTCAACGGGATACATCACATTCTCCTCTTCTGTTTGCCGCAAGAATAGCAGGAAACCGGGCTATTGATTAGCAAAAACCCCGCCGTGGCGGGGTTCTCTCGTCTTAATAACCGCGCTGGCGGTCAACCTGACCGCTTACCGGTTCCCCTCGCTCAAGCCGGTTAATGGTCCCCGCAATGTAGGTGATAGCTTCCATTGGACGGGTCACTGCCGCCACATGGGGGGTCATGGCCACCCGCGGATGCGCCCATAGCGGGCTCTCCTGCGGCAGCGGTTCGCGACTGAAGACATCGAGCATCGCCCCTTTGAGCTTACCGCTGTTCAGCGCCGCCAGCAGATCCTCTTCAACGACATGCACGCCGCGAGCAAGGTTAAGGACATAGCTCTCATCCGGCAGCTGCGCCAGCAGCGTTTGGTTAATAATACCGGCGGTTTCAGCGGTATTCGGCAGCAGGTTGATCAGCACGCGTGTGCCCTGCAGGAATTCGCCCAGCTCGGCCTGACCGGCGAAGCTCTGCACCTGTGGCCAGGATTTGCGGCTACGGCTCCAGACGCGAAGCGGGAACCCCCAGGGTTGCAAGCTTTCCGCGACCTTCGCCCCCAGCACGCCGGCGCCCATAATACCGACAGTAAATTCGTCGGCGCGATACTCGGGCAGCGGCTGCCAGCGGGAAGCCAGCTTCAGCGCCTGATAGTCATCAAAGCGGCGGAACCAGTGCAACACCTGGCTCACGGCATACTCCTGCATCTGCCGTCCCATACCGGTATCTTCGAGGCGAAACAGCGGAATCGACAGCGGCAGCATAGCCGGATGGTCGCGCAGCTTACTCAGGATTGAGTCCACGCCCGCCCCGAGGGCAAACACGGCCTTCAGCGCCCGGTCCTGCAGCATCTCTACCGGCGGATGCCAGACCAGGGCATAGTCAGCCGGCTGGTTGTCACCCGCTTTCCACTCGCGCACCCGCGCACCGGGTAACTGTTTTTCCAGCTCACGGATCCAGAATGGGGTATCAAAGGTCTGATGGTAAAAAATAATCTCCATAGGGGCTCCTGATAGCAGACGCCTTTGGCCGATTGACGCTGGCGTCTTATTTTACTCATTGTTTTCTATTGGTTTGCCAGCATAACAAAATTCTCCCGAGCGAAAAGGGAAAAGGCACTGGCGACAAAAAAAACGGATTTCGCGCGTTTAAGGAGCAAGTTGCTCGAAGTTTGTCTAAACGCGCTTTTTTTGCAAAAAGTTGATTGACGGGCGATACGTATTTCCCTACATTAGCGCCCGTTCCCGACAACAACGGGAAAGACAATATGGTGAGGTGTCCGAGTGGCTGAAGGAGCACGCCTGGAAAGTGTGTATACGGCAACGTATCGGGGGTTCGAATCCCCCCCTCACCGCCATATTTTAAGAAGAGCTCGTACGCAAGTACGGGCTTTTTTCTTTTATATTCTCCG
>NZ_PIOG01000257.1:0-918 GCF_002810545.1 Klebsiella sp. A-Nf5
GAATGCGGTAACAATAGCGAATCCAATGGTTTTCAACATTAATACATTCACTGATAATGTGTTAGGACAGATAGTGGGTAGTCTCTTCGCGTTCGCGGTTATTCTGCTGATCCCCGATCGGTCTCAGTCCCGAACCACCCAAAAAATTATGAATACATTGATTTATTCAATAACCACATCACTAAACCCTGCAAACCGCAGGCAAAGTAAAACACACCTGCCTGCCCTTTATCAGCATTTGAGCCTGCTGCAGTCTCTTCATCCGGGAGATTTAGACAAGCTCAGAATGTCGCTTGGGTTGATTGTCGGCCACAATCACCTTGCCAATGCACAACTCCCGGATAATCCCGCTCTAAATATGCCTTATCGAGAGCTCCGAAGCGCAGCCGATGAGGTGAAATACGCCAGTAATAATGAAAAAAGAAAAGAGAAGCTTAATATGTATTTGGCGAGGCTTCGTACATATCAGCAAATGCTCGTGAAGGTTAAGGCTTCCCGGGAAGTATCCGAAAGCGTAGACAGACTCGTTTATCTTACAGAAACCTACCATCATGCTTTTGTGAAGCCGGGATCATAAAGCAGCCGAAAGAATCCCTACGTCGGGAAGTCACAACTAAGCATATGTAGATAGAGCATTAATGAAATAGTTTGGGTGGAAGATTATGGAAGAAACGGGCAAAACAGCCGCAGGGAAGTCGCCATTAAGCAGTAAAAATGAAATACTAAGTGGATGCCAGGCCCAGACTATTTTTAACCATATCACCAGTAAATGGGGGGTTAAAACAATTATTGTACTCATGCAAGGTGAACTACGGTTTTCTCAGTTAAAAAGGCATCTTCACAACATTACGGACCGGATGTTGATAAAGACGCTACATGAGCTCGAAGAAGATGGACTTATCTGTAGAGAATTTAATG
>NZ_PIOG01000174.1:0-913 GCF_002810545.1 Klebsiella sp. A-Nf5
GATCAAATAGCACATCAACATGTGCAGCTAATATAATTCCATTAAAAGGATCGAGCCGTTCAGTGCCGTTGTGGCATGCAGACCAAGGTTTTATGTGGCTTGCTCTCAGTAATGGTTCAAAGGTTATATCAGTTAGCGGACATGCAGGATAACGTTTAAGACATTCTTTCCTGAAAAAACCTTGGCCAAGTCTGGCTGAAATTAACTGTTCTCTGGTTGTATCATCAATGCTTTTATCTTGAAGTATCGGTGCTAAATCTTGCTGAACTTTTTCGAAAGGATTTATCGATAAATAAGATATAATCAATTTTTCAATAATCGAGTTCGGCAACATGTTCATTCGTTGCATAACTATTTTTGAAGCTACAGGCAAGTTTCGTGGAGTTCCATCTTTATTCCTCCATCCTGTTCGAGTAGAACTGAGCCATGAATCAAAACGATCCCGATGATTTTTAAGGCTATTATAAAACTCTTCTGAAGTCTTACCTTCACCAAATCGAGGATAAAAAAGAGCGGCAGCATCTTTCCATTTTTCAACCCTAAGTAAAGATGGAGGATTTTTTTTGCCAAACTTTGAAAAGTACCATGCTACCTCTAAGAGTCCATCTTCTGGAATGACCATACCAACCCTCATTGTTAATGATATTATTTAATTCAATTTACTAATTTATATCCCAATTTCTGAAATAGCGCTTTAATTTTTCAATAGTATGCCGCCATTTTGGAGTTGTAGGTTTGCAGACTGTATTTTGATTACCGAAGAATCCGACCTCGTTCACCGCCTCTTGCTCACTGCGGGTTTCCAGCCACTTCACGGGGACAAAATACTCGGACTTGTCGGGGTCATCTGCATTCCGGTGATAGAGATCGCTGTACTTAAGTACATCCATCGCCAGCTTTTCACCGTCGTCAG
>NZ_PIOG01000205.1:0-891 GCF_002810545.1 Klebsiella sp. A-Nf5
ATGATGGTTTGGGCATGTCTAAATTAGATTTTGAAAATAGATGGCTCACACTCGGAACAGAGTCAAAACTTAAGAATTCAAATACTTCACTTCCACCTGTAGATAAGGGCAAAAAACACAGAAATCAGATGGGCGAAAAAGGCATTGGCCGTTTAGCGATAGCCTCGATTGGAAAGCAAGTTTTAGTTATAACAAAGACAAGACAAAATAAGGAATTAACTGCAGCATTTATTAATTGGCAAATATTTGAACTACCAGGTTTGAATCTTGATGACCTGACTGTCCCGGTTAAAACGTTTAAAGAAATGCCTGACTTTTCTCAAATAGACTCAATGAAAGATGAGTTAATCCATTCACTGGATGATTTGCTACAAAAAGAGTTAATTAGTAAAAACAAATATGCTGAAATTATTGATACAATTTCTTCATTTAATATTTCCCCTAAGCTATTCAGTAAAAGACTTATCCGTTTCAAATCATTAGAGAATGACAGTTCTAGTGGAACAATATTTTTTGTATCTCCTGTTGATGATATTTTAAATTCTGATATCGATGGAGATGATAGCAGTAAAGAAGCTACAAAAATTGAAAAGATGTTAATGGGTTTTCATAACACCATGACCATCTCCCATCCTGAACCTTTATTGGATATCGTTTTCAGGGATTATCGTAGCCATGACGATACATATGTTGATATAATTGATAAAGAGCACTTTTTTACAAGTGAGGACTTTGAGCAGGCAGATCATCATTTTCATGGTTATTTCAATGAATATGGACAATTCAAAGGTAATATTAGAATATATCATGAGAAAACCTTTGAGCATATAGTTAATTGGTCTGGGAATGGTTACAATCTTACTAATTGCGGCCCATTTGAGATAAATCTAG
>NZ_PIOG01000108.1:0-605 GCF_002810545.1 Klebsiella sp. A-Nf5
GATGTCCAGAAGACGCTGCTGGAACATGAGGCGGCGGGTACACTGGATAGCGCAGAATATAAGGCGGCAAGCGCAATATTTTATCAACGCCACGTCTGTCGGCTTGATCCCTGGCCGCCGGAAGTACGGCGCACCTTTGATGCTATGGATGCCGATCCAACGGTCTATCACGCGATGAATGGCCCCACCGAATTCCACGTCATCGGCAGTATGAAAGAATGGACGATTATCGACCGCCTCGCGCAAATTCAGATTCCGGTGCTGCTGATTTCCGGGCGCTACGATGAAGCCACACCGGAAGTGGTACAGCCCTTTATGGACCATATCGTTGGCGCGAGGTGGGTCATTTTTGACGCCTCAAGCCATATGCCGCACGTGGAAGAGCGCGATCTATGCATGAAGACGGTGAGCGATTTTTTAAGCAGCGCGATCTCCTCAACATAATTTCTACCGTTCACCGAGGCAGCCCACAAAATTGGCCTCGGTAAACGGTGCTTTTTAAGCATCGAATTGCCTGCCCCACCGTCTGATGGCTGAGTTCACCATTATTCCAGGCCTGGCGGCGATTGACCTACGCCTTATCAATACTCTCTGCGGGGTTGCCT
>NZ_PIOG01000181.1:0-844 GCF_002810545.1 Klebsiella sp. A-Nf5
ATTTGAAATGGCTGCGATTTTGTAGTTGTCGTCGTTATCACATGGATGAGACATAATAACGGAGATGGGCAGGTGAGGGAAACCGACGAAAGCGCGCGGCGCGATCCGGATTCCAGTTGCAGAGAGGGTTGAGACATAACAAGCCAGCATCGGGATGTGCGGTTACCGGTCAGAAAAAGACATATCCGATATTCCCCTGGTATACGTAATGGCAGCAGTTAGCGACGATCCTTGATATACTGAAACCATCAGGTGAATGAAACGGGAGATGCCATGAGTTACAACAAAAAAGTTCAGGCCGCATACGCCAGACCTTCCCGCGCTGACATCGCGCGTTCTGTTGCGACATCAACCGCGGTCGAGACAGGGCAACCATCAGCCAGAGTTGAAGTGAGTCTTGAAGCGGCACGCAAAAAATATGCGCATCTTCGTCTTGCCTAATCTCTTCTTAAGGCCTTGCTGACCCAGTGTTTCATCGGTCGATAGTCCAGAGTCAAACCCGCATGGATAGCCGATATATACTGGGTTTTGTTTTGTTCCCAGCTTTGATAATCCAGCGGTTTATAGCCAGCCTGCACAGCCATCACATCGGCTAATAATCGTGATAAACGCCCGTTACCCTCTCTGAACGGATGGATGAGGATCAATTCAACATGGGTGACTGCGATAGCTTCTATGAGCTGCAATTCATTCATGCCTGAACAAGGCGTATAATGTGCAAGGTATTTCTTATCAAAATCGTTTAGCAGTTTCGCCAACTGCGCTGAAGGGGCGAACATAAAATCGCCTTTGCTGATATTGACCGTTCTTTCCTGGCCTGCCCATGCATAGATATTGCCTAACC
>NZ_PIOG01000127.1:0-872 GCF_002810545.1 Klebsiella sp. A-Nf5
CTGCTCGCCATCAGTAAGCGCGAGTACGAAGAGGCGATGGCGATCTACGATATTTTCGTGACTTTCCTGCGCGAGCGCGCCATGAGCCGCCTCGCCGCGACCCGCAGCTTCGATGAGTTTAAAACGGTGGCGATGGAGTGCGTCAGCCGGTTTTGAGAGGCGTTTTCCAGATTCGAATGTAATTCAAATGTAATGCTATACTGCATTACAAAATTCCCCTTTCTGGAGGCATAATGGCCACGCTCAATGTTCGACTGGACGATAAACTCAAAAAAGAGGCTTATGCCGTGCTGGAGAAACTCGATATGACACCAACGGAGGCGGTACGCCTGCTGTTTCAATACATTGCGGAAAATGGCCGCATGCCGGTGAAAAGTATGACCATCAGTGATGGCGAAGCGGCGTTATTACGCACCGTTCGCGAACGGCTGGAAAACCCACGGCCGGGGGTTAAGGTGAGTCTGGATGACCTATGAACTGGAGTTTGATCCACGAGCCTGGCGCGAATGGCAAAAGAGAGAAAGCGGCCGTTTATCATCAGGCGAATAAACGGCTCTAAACGCTATCGCAAATGATGTACCACCTGGTTGCTGCTGCCGCGCCAGATCAGCGCCGGGTCTTTTAAATCCTGCACAAACTTACCGTCGACCAGCACGTTGATCAGGTTCACTACCTGCATCTGCGCCTCATTCAGCTCATCCAGTTTATAGCCGGTCCAGACCCAGATATCTTTGCCGGGGCATTCGGCGCGCACGCGCTTAACCAGTTTGAGGATCTCCGCGATGTTTTGCGGATGCAGCGGATCGCCGCCGGAGAGTGAAATCCCCTGGCGCTTGATGCGGGTATCGTTGAGGTCGGCAATGATGCGGTCG
>NZ_PIOG01000019.1:0-715 GCF_002810545.1 Klebsiella sp. A-Nf5
CATTCCGCAGTTCCCCCCTGTTCACGCTTAATCTGGCTGACATCAGATCGGGCTGGAATCAGCCTTGAAGAACCCGAACCAGACTCTCCGACGACAACACCGTTTTTCCGTATTCTCCCCCTGCGGACAGGAGTCCGACGGAAAACCACAGCCATCCCGGTAAACACCACCGCCATCAGCAGCCAGAGCCAGAGAATATTATGCGTATAGCTCTGGTCGATATATGCTGCATACCCTGCCGCATCCGTACTGACGGTGGTGCAGTCTTCCTGTAAAACCGGAGGCAGTGGTGCGTTCACCGCATCACCATTAAGTTCTTTCGGCCCCGTGCAGTCCTGAATGACATATCCCTCCTGCTGCACAGACTCTACGGTTTTCACGAGCGTCTGGCCGAACGTGTACGGTCCCGTCCGGAACACCAGAACAACCAGTAACATCATCATGGCCAGCGGATACACCACCGCACACTTAACCAGCCAGTGAGCCCAGCGCAGTGCTGACAGAACAGCAGTAATGAGAGACTTAGCCATTATTTTCCCCCTGCGGCGCTGCGCCCGGAGAGAACTCACGCGGATCAAGTTTGCCCAGCTTCTTCAGCATCTCGTCAGTATTGAATCCGTTCATACCGCCGCCTGACTGATGATGTGCATCAGCCTGCGGTGCCGGCTCCGCCTCCTGATTCTGAGCCTGCTGTTGCCCGTTCTTTTCCGCTTCC
>NZ_PIOG01000022.1:0-1544 GCF_002810545.1 Klebsiella sp. A-Nf5
CCGTCGAGGCCGTGCGCCAACAGCTTGCCGCCCGCGGCGACCGCTGGGCGCTGGCCCTGGAAGAGGGCAAGCTGCTGGCGGCAGTCAATCAGACGCTGACCGCGTTTGACCATCCTGTCGCCAGCGGTGACGAAGTGGCGTTCTTCCCGCCGGTCACCGGAGGCTAATAAGATGACGCAAACTCGTATTGTCGTCAGCCCGGCACGCTTTCGCGTCGGTGAGGAATATCCCTGGCTGGCTGAACGCGATGAAGACGGTGCGGTGGTCACCTTCACTGGTAAAGTGCGCAATCACAATCTTGGCGACAGCGTGAAAGCGCTGACGCTGGAGCACTATCCGGGAATGACGGAAAAATCGCTGGCGGAGATCGTCGACCTGGCGCGCGAGCGCTGGCCGCTGGGCCGGGTGACGGTTATCCACCGCATCGGCGAAATGTGGCCGGGGGAAGAGATTGTGTTTGTCGGCGTCACCAGCGCCCACCGCGGCAGCGCCTTCGCCGCCGGCGAGTTTATTATGGACTACCTGAAAACCCGCGCGCCGTTCTGGAAGCGCGAGGCGACGCCGGAAGGCGAACGCTGGGTCGACGCTCGCGACAGCGATCGTCAGGCGGCAGAGCGCTGGTAGTGTGATACGCTTACAGGGTGAAACTTTGTTAATCAGGAGAGAGTCATGGACAGATTTCCGCGTTCCGATTCAATAGTGCAGGGCCGTAGCGGTCTGCAGACTTACATGGCGCAGGTGTACGGCTGGATGACGGTCGGCCTGCTGCTGACGGCGTTTATCGCGTGGTTTGCGGCGAATACCCCGGCGGTGATGATGTTCGTCTTTTCGAGCAAAATCACTTTCTTCGGTCTGATTATTGCCCAGCTGGCGCTGGTGTTTGTGCTGTCGGGAATGGTGCAGCGGCTGAGCGCCGGGATGGCCACCACGCTGTTTATGCTCTATTCGGCGCTGACCGGGCTGACGCTGTCGAGTATTTTTATCGCCTATACCTACTCATCGATTGCCAGCACCTTTGTGGTCACCGGCGGGATGTTCGGGGCGATGAGCCTGTACGGCTACACCACCAAGCGCGATCTGAGCGGCTTCGGCAGCATGCTATTTATGGGTCTGATTGGCATCGTGCTGGCATCGCTGGTCAACCTGTGGCTGAAGAGCGAAGCGCTGATGTGGGCGGTGACCTACATTGGGGTGGTGCTGTTTGTCGGCCTGACGGCGTATGACACCCAGAAGCTGAAAAACATCGGCGAGCAGATTGACACCCGCGACAGCGCCACGCTGCGTAAATACTCGATTCTCGGGGCCTTAACGCTGTACCTGGACTTTATCAACCTGTTCCTGATGCTGCTGCGTATTATGGGCAACCGCCGGTAACCTCTTAATATCAGAGGGTTGCATCTCCTAACGCCCGGCAAGCGCAGCGCCGCCGGGCGATGGCATCAGGCACAGTACCCGTGGTGCTGTCCCACAATGCCTGTTCGGCGGTAATCAGCAGGGTTTCAAGCAGGTCAACCGGCACAGTCACCCTCTGCCCGTTCTCTTTC
>NZ_PIOG01000195.1:0-370 GCF_002810545.1 Klebsiella sp. A-Nf5
CGAGAGAAAAAAGTGGTGCATGCGGTTAACCAGGTCACGGTGCAAATTTATCCCGGCGAGACGCTGGGCCTGGTCGGCGAGTCCGGCAGCGGTAAAAGTACCCTTGGACGGGCGCTGTTGCAGCTCGAACGGGTTGCGGCAGGAGAGGTGCGGTTCGATGGTCAGCGTATTACACATGGCTTAACCAGCGACATCGTCCGTCTGCGCCAGCAAAGCGCGATGATTTTCCAGGATCCTTTTGCGTCATTAAATCCGCGACAGACCGTGGGAGAAAGTATTGCGGAGGTACTGCGCGTTCATCAGAAGATACCGCGCGCGCAAATTGCTCAGCGGGTAGCGGAACTGCTCACCCAGGTTGGCCTGCGTACGC
>NZ_PIOG01000252.1:0-616 GCF_002810545.1 Klebsiella sp. A-Nf5
CACCAACAATGGTACTTAACTGGACTACACACTCTCATAACGGAGCCTTTGGGTTAGGGATATGTTAAAAAAAACGCTAATAACGGGGATGAGTTTCATAATGGTTGGCTGTGCTGGCATGAAGATACCGAATTATGATGAGGTCAAAACAAGCCCGCACTACACTGAATGTCGTGAGTTCGCTGCCGATGTTTACAAGAATAATGGATACAGTAAAGAGGCCAACACGGTGATTTTGAACATGGACGACCGCAAGGCCCAAGCGATTGTTTCAGGATGCGTCGTGACAATGAGCAAGAACAGCATCGAAGAAGCAAAGGCAGACTTAAACAAAAAGGCTGCAGCTTATGGAATGATCAGCGGTGCTTGTTATAACACATCATGTCGAGTCGACACTGAACAGCAGTTAAAGGCTTATACCCTTGGGAGCTATTACGCTTCATCTAAGAAATTTCCTGAGCAGATGAAACCTGAATTTTGAGGAAAAATAATGCCCCGCACGATTAAAGGCATAGCCATCGTCGCTACCTCACTAATACTTTCCGGATGCGCCTTCCCAGACAAGGATGGCGACTTTGGTGCATATGTACACAGCTGTCAACAATACGCCTATGGT
>NZ_PIOG01000013.1:0-756 GCF_002810545.1 Klebsiella sp. A-Nf5
GGCAGAATTTATAGTTCGGTAACCGGCTACGCCGGGCTTTCGGCGCCATTTGACTCCACAGACACATGTAACCTCATCGGCACCCTCATGCCGCTTACGCGGTATTCAGAAGCTTCCCGATGCTGTAGGTTTTAACGTCTGCTTTGTGCCAGGAGCAGACATTTTATAGTTATGAGCAAATAATAATGTGATCTCGGCACTAACAAATTAGACTCTGTTATTGCTAAAAATCAATAATGTTAATACGATAAGTTTACCCAAACAGAATGATGGTTTTCTATAAAATGGGTGGGGTTTCAAGATATGCCGGAGGAAATGGTGAGGGAATGATTAATGCCTTGCTTAGCATTTTTAGCTTGATAAATCATGTAATAATAAATAGGATGAAGTGCTGTATTGCAAATTAGGAAAGCTTATGATAAGGATATTTTTTTTGCATTTACAATACAGCTCCATATGAAACATTAATAACTATTAAGGTATATGTTTATATTAATCCCTGATATCTAGATGAAGTTATTAAAAATGAACAAATTAAAACCAACATGGCAGTTATTCGAAGAGCTCGTTTGTCGCATTCTGAAAGTAAACAACTTTCAGATAAAAAGAAATAGTTGCAGAGGGGACAATGGATTTGATCTGCTTGCTGATTTTGGACAAGAAAGATGGGCTATTGAAGTTAAGTTCTACCGTACAGCGCGAGCTCAGCCTTCACTTATTGATGCAGCTGCAACTCGCATTTCGAGTAATGGCATA
>NZ_PIOG01000276.1:0-798 GCF_002810545.1 Klebsiella sp. A-Nf5
GTCAGGAGCCGAAGGTGGCCCCGGGGCAGATTGTGTGAAAAGAAAGTTAAACAGAGGAAGAGCTGCAGCAAGATGGAGAGTACCGGTCTGGTCTGGTCTGGTCTGGTCTGGTCTGGTCTGGTCAGGACTGAGATTCGCCCTTCTCTTTTCTGTACTGAACAACGCAGTACCAGGCCGAAGCCAGGAAAGCAAAAACGGTGATCAGCACGCGTAATTCGTCACCCGGCTCTTTCCCCTTCAGCATCAGCGTTATGATGATGCCGGCAACGATAATCCACGCCATGCCACTCCAGAGGCGCAGTTTTTCTGCCACGACATTAATCAGGATAAAAACAACTGCCAGGATCCCCCCCCACAGAGCCGGAACAGGCTGAAACGGAATAAATAACAGGTTAATACCGGTTAAAAGCGTCACGGCTGCAAACATCAGAGACATACGCATAAAATTTCCTCCCTGGACACACTGACGATACGAATCACTTCTGCTGCTCATCTCCGGGTTTATTATATTCGGGCGCATTTGCGCGCGGCAGCTGCTGACTGTTCTGCTGATGAACTTCAAGCCGTTCACGGAAATACTGGCGAAGATGTTCAGGCTGTTCCCGTTCAACAAGCTCAGGCACAACAGGCTTGTTCATCCTTTCCTGCCAGGCAACGGCAGCGGCCACCTTATCGACGGCAACGTTGTCCTGCTCCTCTTTTGAAAAAGAGGCGATATTCCACTTTGACATATGTCTCACCGGTCTGCTTTAGAGGAAGATATCCCTGATAATACGCGTATTCCCGGGCAACAGCGAC
>NZ_PIOG01000216.1:0-846 GCF_002810545.1 Klebsiella sp. A-Nf5
GCAGGATCAACGTTGCAATGCAACGTATCAATTACTTCCCACACAAGGAAGTCTCACAACATCCAAAGCTATTTGCCGCTAGTGATAAAAGGATTTCACACATGAAAAAAATATTTCTATTCTCGGCTTTATTGGCTATTTTTTGTAGTCAAGCAGAAGCAAACTGCGATATTAAAAGCACCGCAAAAAGGGTGAATTTTAATATGCCAAGCAATGTTAAAATATCTACTGACCCAACTATTCCGGTAGGAGGTATACTCTATACAAAATTGATGGGTATCGGCGGTTCCGCACCCGCGTTTACTTGCGACAACTCATCGAAGAATAGATATACCACTGTGATCACTGCCAGCGAAGTTCCAGGGGTGACTGGCATTATGGGTAAACCTGTTTATGAAACGGGAATCCCAGGCATTGGTTATCAAGTTAGTGATCTGCTTACTGGCTCGGTCTATGGAATGATGCCAGCGGTTGCAGGAAGCATACCGGTTCCAGGAACAACTGAAAATACACTTTATCGCTATTGGTTAATCAAAACTGGAACTATTGACTTAAGCCAGTCCCCAACTAATAGCAGCGTATCATTTTATGTTGCTGATAGCGATATAAAAGCCACACTGCCATCTAACTTACTATTATCAATAAATATGAAATTTGCAAGCCCTGTACCTCGCGAAAACTCATGCGAAATAACATCAACTAAAACCGTAAACCTCACAAGAATTGATAAACTGACACTTTTGTCTACTTCACCGGGAAGTAAAACTTCAAAAGAAAAAACCTTTAGCTTGAATATTAAGTGCGACCAAAAATCAACTGGAAATACGGTTTACTATTGGTTTAACC